>JAYWHS010000880.1:0-2527 GCA_043777635.1 Kofleriaceae bacterium
AACTGCACCGCTTTACAATCACCCGCACGCCCAACACTCCGGTGGCGATTTCAGCTTCGGGCCGCGTCGCTTTTTTCGACGCTGCTGGCATCTTGCAAGTCGTCGACAGTGACGATGGCCGTGCCATCACCACGCTGGGCCCCAAAGTGGAGCGAACGAGCGAACGCTCGGAGCGAGGCAAACAAGCCCACGTTGAACAACTGGCTTTTGCACGCAACGGTGAAACGCTGTTGAGCCAAACCGTGCGCGGTGTGATTCATCTGCACACCATCAAGCCCCGGCCAGCAACGCAACTGCCACCAACAACGATGCAAACTGGTCGCAAATTTTCCGCGACTGCGACAGTTTCCGACGATGGCGGCTTGGTCGCTGTTGACCTTGGCCATTCGGGGCTAGCGACGATCGCTATTTTTGACAGTGCCACCGGCAAAGAACTTCGACGATTCGATGCCGGTACAACCACCGCCACCAGTCTTGTATTTGGCCCCAATCAAGATTCATTGCACGTTGAGCTTTTCGGTGGCGAGGTCAGCGATTGGAGCATCGCCGGAACATTGCTCGGCAACTACAATGAGCAGCATCGCGGCCAACGGCTACTCGCCCGCAGTAGTGATGGCGCATGGCTCGCCACCGCTGGGCCATCGTCGACGATCCGGCTGTGGGAAACTAGTACCAGGCAACGTCACCATGCAGTCACCGAACTGCGGCAACGCGGCCATGACAGTGCGGTCGTTGCTGCTGCATTTGCAAACCACGATGCCGACGTAGTTTCCCTCGACACCAACGGCACCCTGTTGCAGTGGGCGGTAGCAACCGGCTTGCATCGAGTCGAACCATCGCCACGGTTTGGCAACCCCAGCGCGCTCGCAGTTGCGCACAATGCGGCGACCGTAACCATTGCCACCGCCGATGACGGCGCGCTGACGCATGCACTCAACAGCACCGCCACACGGGCAATCACGCCGACCACCAATCAAACCGAACGCATGAGCTATTCGCCCGACGATTCCATGCTGGCCATGGGCAATGCCGACAACGTTGAAATCTGGCAGGTTGCCACCGGTAAACGCATCGCCGAATTTCGCACGACTGTGCCACCGTACGACGACAACTGTCCGCGCTGTGGCGATTATGTGGTGGCGTTGCAATGGAGCACTGATGGCAAACAACTGTCAGCAATCAGCAATCAAGGCACGCTCACCGTGTATCAACGTGCGTCCCGCCAAGCCAAGCGCAAGCTGATTGTCCGCGGTGTGGTGGCCGCAACATTCGCTGCAGTTTCGCCACGCTGGGCCGTTGCCGTGAGCGAGCAAATCCAAGTTTATGATCGCGGCACCAAGGCAATACTCACCATTCCAACCGACGAAGACGCCAGCCAACTTGCATTGTCGCCCGATGGCAAACACATCGTTATTGCACGCGACGACGCAGCCATCGAATTGTGGGATATCGATGCCAACAAACTGCTCACCACCTGGGCTGGCCACCGTGGCCGGATCACCAGCTTGGCCTTTTCAGCCTCGGGCAAACAAGTGGTGTCGGCCAGCACGGACAGCACGGTAATGTTGTGGAGCGTGGCGGAGTAGCTCAGCCCGCCCTGCCCGGCCCTGACCAAACTCCTGACAACAATGTCCGGATTTTACGCGTCACAGCAAACTCCCAGCCAAACAGTGCGTGGCAGCGATGCCTGCGCGACATCGCAGCGGCACGCAGTTTGCTGGATGTCACACAATGCTCAGTCATCGGATTCAAGCTCTGCCGACCGCACGGCATGTCATGCCATGCATACTCATCGCCATCTCTACCCTTGGCTCGCCAGCATCGGTCAGCGCTGAGTCTTTCGCGCAGCCATTTGGGTTTTCGACAATGCTCGGAAGTAACAACCGAAACGAGGAAGCGCGTGCTGTAGCCTTGGATACTGAACGCGGCAGAATGTGTGCTGTCGGTCAAACGGCTGGCACTTTTGAAACGATCGATCGAACCACCGACGGCACAACCGTCAACCCTGGCAGCTTAGGTACCGCAGGTGCCATGGATATCTGGCTCACCTGTTGGTACACCGATGGCAATCGAATTTTTTCGACGGTATTTGGCGGCCCAGGCTACGATGCTGGGTATGCCATCACCATCAACGCTAGCGGAATCTATGTGGCTGGCCGCGCCGGGCCAGGCCTAACGACCTCGGTCTCGGCACTGCAACCCAACTTTGGCGGTGACCTCACACCATCACCCTTCTTCGGCCCGCAAGATGGTTTCATCGCAAAGTACTCATGGGATGGTGAGCCTCAGTGGCTGAGCTACCTCGGTGATCCTAGCGCGTCGTACGTGAATGATATCGTCACCGATCCAGCGGGGGCCGTGTACGTGGCACTGGCCGATGTCACCGCTGACAATCCGCACGTGACTGCAGGTGCTTTTTTGACCTTGCGCCCCGGCGGTGGTGATGCGGTGATCGCAAAGTTGCAGAGCACCGGCCAACTGATCTGGGCAACCTATCTGGGTGGTAGCGGTGTGGATCTGCACGCAC
>JAYWHS010000881.1:0-2523 GCA_043777635.1 Kofleriaceae bacterium
GCGCTGCGTACATTACGGCCATGGCCGACGCATGGTGGCCCTGCGCCCTAGCGATATTCAAAGCGCCGCGGCCGACCGCTACGTTGACGTTTGCACTCAACATCATCAACACGCTGGAGGGCCTTGATCCCGACGCGCCCCTGTTGCACAGCGCGGAGTCTGAAGTTTCCCTCGACGGCTATGCCTCTGAAACGCGCCGGTTGTGGGGCCACGACGGCCGGCTCATTTCCATCAATCACCAAACGTTTGTCATTATTAAATAGCTGGGCAGTTGCGGCGTTCGATCCGTCGGCGTGTCCGGACCACCAGCACCGACGATGCGCTACGATGCAGCCATGTGCCGCAACATTCGCCAACTCCACAACTTTGCACCACCGGCGACCGAGGAAGAAGTGCGCTCCGCAGCGCTGCAGTTCGTGCGCAAAGTAAGTGGCTCGGCGCGACCGTCGAAAATCAATCAAGCGATTTTCGACGCAGCTATTGCGCAAATTACAGCGACCACATCGCATTTGCTTGAGCATTTAGTGGCTCAAGCGCCGCCCAAAAATCGCGAGGCCGAGGCGGTGAAAGCCAAAGCAAAATGGCAAAAGCGCGAGAGCAAGCGCTGATCTAGCGAGAGCCAAGCTACAGCCAGGCTACAGCCAAGTTACTTGACGGCAGGCAGTTGGTAAATTTCAACTTTGTTGTCCATCAGCCGAGGCAGCAACAAACGATTGCGCTTGGAGTCGTAGCCAATATCGGCTGGCGCACTGACGTTTTCGATCAACGGCGCAAAGGTCAGGGTTTCGCCACCGCTGACCGCAGCATAGATGGTGCTCTTTTCCCAACTCGATACCAGGATGTGGTTGCCGGTGTCGACAATGCCATCGAGCCCACCGCCTGGCAGTTCAACGGCGGTGCCTTTTTTGCCAGCGTCGTCGATCATGTAGATCGTCTTGGCGCCAAACGGCGCAACCCAGACTTGGCCAGCTGCGTTCACCAACAAACCGTTAGGTTTGTCGAGCGACTTGTCCTTAGCAACCTTAACCGCTTTGGCGGTCTTGGCTTTGGTGTCAATTTTGTACACAGCGTCGGTGCCGGTTGGTTCGAAGTCGGCTTTGCCAGCTTTGAGACCCGAGTCACTCACGTACAACACATCGTTGGCGCCGAGCGCGAGGTCGTTGAGAAACGTCGCGCCAGCGATCTTAATTTCGCCTTTGGCCGCGCCGGTTTTGAGATCAAACTTGCGCACGGTGGTGATGTCGGTGACGTACAAAACGCCACCGGCAATCGCCATGCCTTTTGGCGCGTTGAGGGTAACTTTGTTGGCGCCGCCAACGATCCATTTTTCGACCGTGGTGCCATCGGCCGCCAGCGTCGCAATGTAACCGTTGTTGTCGACGGCCAACGGCGTGCCATTAATGTTGGAAATCAAATAGCGGTCGTTCTCCACGTCGTACAGCATGCTCTCGGGGGTTGCGATGCCTTCCGAAATCGTGGTTACCACCGTTGGGCCGGGCGGTGAGGCTTTAGCTTTGGTTTCGAGCTCAGCTTTCGCCGCCGCAGCATTCGCAGCAAGGACCGCTTTGTCTGGCTCAGCAGGTTTGGCTGGCGTCGTTGCAGCAGGCTTCGAACCGCCGCACGCAGCGGCAGCTAGGAATAGGATAGCTGTTAACTTGGTTTGCATCGCCCGCAGATAGCGGGCTGTCGCGGTAACGCCAAGCCCGTGGCCTGATTTTTCACGATTTACTGTGGGTCGATTTCGATCACAATCTTGCCATTGCGCCGCGACACCGAGACTTTGCCGCCGGCCCGAGCTTTACCGAACATGGTGGCAAACATATCAAAAGGATTCGCACCGGTGCCCGGGCTATAAGCTGCGGCCTGACGATACGGCCCGGCATCGCGCGGCAACACTTCAATCTCGTCGAAACGTCGGACCCGATAACCGGCTGCGTCGCGGGTGTATTGCGACGCCATCATGCGCGCCATCATTTTTTCGCGGCTGCCCATCATCCACAACATCGGTGCAAGCAACATCAGTTGCCATGAATACATCACACCCAACACGATAAAACCGACCGCCACCACCCGCGCCACCGACACCGAGCGATCGGTTGCCGTGACATAACTTGACCAGCGCGACAACACCGCACGCAGAATCCGCCCGCCGTCCATCGGCAACGCTGGCAACAGATTAAATAGCGCGATCACCGCATTGGAAATACCAACGGAAAATGCAAACCGATCCAACGCACCACCATGCAGGCCGTCGGCGACCAACAGGGCAACACCGCTGATCATCAACGACACGGCTGGCCCTGCTGCAGCGATGGCGATCTCATCATTCGCCGTGTTCGGCAACGACGTCATCTTGGCTGCGCCACCGAAAAAGCCCAACTCGATACCGGCAATGCCGACCCCACGGCGCCGCGCAACCACCGCATGACCAAGCTCATGCAGCACGATCGAAGCGAAGATCATCGCGACAAAACCGATAGCGGCAAGCCCCCCGCCGCCAAAGCCGCCAAAGGTGGCGATGAG
>JAYWHS010000882.1:0-8526 GCA_043777635.1 Kofleriaceae bacterium
GCGAAATCACCGACCACGACGCGATCAAACGGTGGCACACCGCCGTATTTGCCTGCCCACGGTGCGAGTAATGGCGGCAGTGCTGCGCTACGGAACCCAGCCTTGGCTGCCTCTTTACCTGACGGTTTGGTGCCACGCGGCGTTGACTGTTTTCGCGTTGATGCTGACGTGCGCGGAGCGGAACTGGCTTTCATAGTGCGGGTAGTGTAGCAGCTTGTGTGCGTAACAACGCGGCGTCGACGATTGACAATATCCAATGCAACGTCAAAGGTTAGGGATGCGGGCTTGCCTCTGTGTATTCATCATGACGGTTTGTAATTTGGCGGCCTGTAATTGGGTTTTCACCGCTGGGTCAGCCGATCCTGTAGCGATTGACGCAGCAATCGACGCTCGCTGCGCTGGCCCATCGGTGGACACCGACGCTGACGGTGTTGCCGATCAATGTGACAATTGCCCACAGTTGCCGAATCCACGGCAATCGGATGAGGATCTTGATGGCCACGGTGACGTTTGTGACAACTGCGTTGGCGTCGCCAACCCGAGTCAAACTGATGACGCCGCAGATGTAGATGGCGTTGGCGATGCTTGCGATCCATATCTAACCTTGCCGACGGTTGTGGTCGCCAAGTTTTTTGTTGAAGGAGGAAGGCCGATCGCTGAACTGCAAAAGGTGGGCGATTGGGCCGTGACGCCCGAAGGTGCGAAAGCGGCCGCGTTTGCGGCGAACTTTTTAGTATTTGACACTGGGCTCGCGGGTGGCCGAGATCTTGTAGTCGAAGCCGGTTTCGCTACTAGTTCGTTCGTGCCAATGAGTGAAGCTGGAGTTTTTGTGCAGTCTGATAATTCGCGGGCCACTACGACAGGGTTAATGCTGTATCGCTACTGCGTAACCACCGCCACCACGCACAAGCTGGCGGTTGGTTATCGGGAAAGCATAAGCGGGTCTGGGTCGATCTCGTCGAGCGGACTTGGGCTGCCAGCCCTGCGGGTGCTGGGTGGTAGTAAAGCTGCAATGACTTTTTGCCGTATCGAATCTTCGATGAATGATTTTTTAGATGGCACGTTCATGTCAGGGCCTTTGGTAACGCCAGGCGAACGATATGCTGGCGTGATAGTCGCAAACGTGAACGCTGACGTTCGCTTTTTCGTAGTCTACCGTCCAGGGCCTTAGGTTGTGCTAGTATCCCACGTTGGCAAGCTCCCTGATGCTTCAATCTGCCGAGCGAAAAATCCTGGCTCTTGCGCGATAGGCAAAATATCAAAGCGATGCGGAATGCCGGTTACGCCAACCAAGCCGAGCGCACTTGGTCCATCACCGTCGTAGAATTGCCGTTTCACGCTTTTTTGAAAGTCACCCGCAGCGCCAAGTTTTTGCGCGATAGCATTGAGTCCAAACGTGATGCGGGTGAAGAACAGCAGATCTGGCGGCAGATTCATGTCCTTCATATTTTCGCGCTTCATCATTTCGCGGGCGCGCGCTAAATAGGCTTCGTTGAAAATGAAATTGGGCGTGAAATATGGCTCAAGCTGGTAGCGCCAAAACGCCCACATGCGATCGCGGTCCCACGCGCGGCCAGGTTTTACTAAACCCAAAATGCCAACGTACTTGTCATGGGTTTCGCGATCGCTCTCCAGAATAGCCAAGAAAAATCGTTTGATGTTGCGCATCGCGGTTAGTTCAAAACGCTTGATGCAGCCAAAGTCGATGAACGTAACGCTGCCGTCTTCGTGGAATAAATAGTTCCCCGGATGCGGGTCGCCGTTGTAAATCAAATGGCAGAACATCGTGTCCCACACGAAGTCGGCGATGGCAGCGGAGGAAATCAACTTCTCGCGAGCGTTGGCTTCACGGACAAAATCGTAATAGCCAAAGCCGCGCACAAACTCTGAGGTCAACACCCGCTTGCTGGTTGCTGCGGTAAACACCCGGGGCACTTTAATAAACGGATGGCCGTCCCATAATTGCCGGAACAGCTCTTGATGATAGCCTTCACGGCGATAGTCGAGTTCTTCGCTGATGCGGCTACGCAGCTCAGCGGCGAGGCTAGTGAAGTCCACTTGGGCCGCGACCACCGCAGCCGCCGGGCCAAGCCGTTCGAGCATTTTTAAGTCGCCTTCGATCGCGGCATCGACACCCGGGTATTGCACTTTGATCACCACGTCGGTGCCGTCGCGTAGTTTGGCACGGTGAACTTGGCCAATCGACGCTGCGGCAAGTGGTTCTTCGTCGACATGGCGGAAGTGGGTGGCCAGATCAGTGCCCAGATCTTTTTCGATGACGCCTCGAACTAAGTTAAACGCCATGGGCGGCGCGTCGCGCTGCAAGCCTTGCAGCTGTGCGCGTGCTTGTTCAGGCAAGCCGTCGTGCGCGAACGACACAATTTGCCCGACCTTCATGAACAAGCCCTTCATGTTGCCCATCAGCGCAGCCGCTTCTTGCGCCGAGGTGATGTGGGCCTGGGCCGCGAGCTCTTTTTTGCGTTGTTGATTTACGAACAACATGCGCATGCGCAGCCAGGCGTGGCGCAGTAAGCCCCGGCTGATGAAGCCAAAAATCACACTGCTTCGAGCGTTACCTGAAGTAACGATGCCAGCGGCATTGGTGCGATGCCGCGACCACGCGATCCACGCAACTATCGCACCAAGTATTGCAAAAATTATGATGGCAATCCAAATCATGTAACCCGATCCATCCGGCAGTGCGCCAGCGACGATATCTGTAGCACAATCGCGTTACTTGGCCATCGGTGCGCGACCATTGACATAACAGGTAACGCGTTGGCCGATGACTAAACCGGTGGGTTTATCCAGTGAGATTACTACTTCGAGAATTTTGGTGTCGTTGCGTTCAGTCGGATCATCGGTGCGAATATTCTTGCGACCCATGCGCCGACCAATTTCGACAACTTTGCCCGAAAAATCAACGCCAGGGTACGCATTGGCGCGCACCGTGGCGACGTCGCCGATTGCGACCTTGCCGATATCGCGTTCATCAACATCCATGCGCGCATGGAATTCCGAGGTGTCTGCTACCACCACTAGGGCAGCGCTGCCAGGTTGGTAATATTCGCCTGCGCGCACTTTGACTTGCAGCACGTTGCCCGCGATGGGCGCACGCACAATCAGTTTTTCAACCGTGGCGATCGCTTGTTCGCGGCGAGCTTCGGCTGCCATCACTTGGGCCCGGGCCAACGCAATATCTTCGCGACGGGACCCAGCGAGGACGCCAGCGCTGCGGGCATCGGCCGCTCGTGCTGCGGCTTGGTCGGCGGATGCTTGGCGGCTTGCGCGATCCACTTCGTCGACGGTAGCCCCGCCACCGGCGGCTACTTTGCCCAAGCGTTCGGCCACGGACTTGGATAGGTCAGACCGGGCACGCGCAGTTTCAGCATCGGCCATTGCAGCCTTGACGTCTTCAGCCCGCGAGCCGCGTACGGCGCGGGCCAAGCTGGCCTTTGCTGCATCAACTTCGGCCGCCGCCGCAGCAACCGCAGCTTTTTCAACTTGATTGTCGAGCTCAACTAAAATGTCTCCGACTTTCACGGTGGCACCTTCGATTGCCGCTACTACGGCGATGCGCCCAGCGACGCCGGCACCGACATTGGTTTGTTCGGTCTTGGGTTCTACTACCCCGTTGCCGCTCATGTTGGCGGCCGCAGGTGGTGCTTGATCGCGTTCGTCGACGGTGCCAGGAACACTCATGTCACGACCTGCGGCTTGCACATCTTTGGCTTTGGGCTTGTTGGGTGGCGCAGCGAACAGCAAGCGCTCGACGCGAAATGCCATGAAGGCAAAGAATGCGAGCACCAGCGGTAGATACCATTTCATGCGTGGGAATTTCATACGTACTCCTTAGTGCGCGGCGGCCGCATCGGTTGATGCCGAGTTGCCATCGGTAATTCTGCCGTCTTCAATGTGAACGATACGATCAGCGAGGTGGAAGATTCGATTGTCGTGGGTGACTACCACGACGCTGGTGCCATTTTCGCGACAAAGTTGAGTCAGCAACTGTGTGACTTCGAGACCCGATACGGCGTCGAGGGCGGCGGTTGGTTCGTCGGCAAAAACCAATGGCGGTTTGCCTGCAACGGCGCGAGCAATGGCTACTCGTTGACGTTGGCCACCGGATAGTTGGTCGGGGTAGCTCTTCAATTTACTACCCAACCCAACTCGGTCGAGCAGCTGCGTCGCTTCGGTTCGTGCGGCTGATCGCCCGACGCCGCGGGTTTCGAGCACCAACATTACATTTTGCAATGCGGTGAGCGATGCGATCAAGTTGTGGCCTTGAAATACAAAGCCAATCAAGGCCTGGCGCAGCACCGGCAGTTGCCGTTCGCGCAGATTGCTCACGGTGGTGCCGAATAGTTCAACGTCACCACTGGTCGCGGTGAGCACACAGCCCAAGATCGACAGCAAGGTAGTTTTACCCGAGCCCGACGGCCCAACCAGCATCACTAGCTCGCCACGTTTGACTTGAAAATCAACATTCTTGAGAGCTTGAAACGCTAGCGCGCCAGTGCCAAAGGTTTTGTTTACGCCGCGTGCATCAATAGCTAAAACGCTCATCGGAACACCATTCCTGGTTCAAGTTTGGCGACGCGAGAAAGTGCCAATAGTGAAGCGAGTAAGCACATCACGGTCATGATGATTGGGGTAGCGATGACTAATGTTGGAGGCACAATCACCGCGAGTTTCGCCGAGCTAATGCCTTGCGCCATGAGGGACACTAAGCCCAAGCCGATGAGCGAGCCAACTAAGGCATACATCACCGACTGGACCGCTAACATTCGCATTAGATCCCAGTTGGTGAGGCCGATGGCTTTCAGCGTGCCGAACTCACGCAAATTGTCGATCACCGACGAATACATCGATAGCATGACGATGATGAAACCAATGATCAACCCAAATGCTGTCGAGGTGCCGAACGAAATGCCTAGCTGATCACGCAATAGTTGCGAAACGATTTTAGAATGGAATGCAGTTTTAGTGATTACTTCGGCGGTGTCGATGTTGGCGCGTAGCGTTTGCGCTACTTGTTCTGGCGTATAGCCCGGCGCAATCTTGACCAGCACAAAATTGATTTGGTCGGATGGGATGCTCGCGATGGTGCGGGCCAGGTCAATACTGGCGAAGGTGTACGGTGGGCCAAACGGCAACAAGCCCCAGGTGAATCCACCGACTCTGACTTGAAAGCCACCGACTTCGCGAATCGAACCTAGGTTGAGGCCACCTAGTTTGTCGCGCACGGCGTCCTCGAAAAACATGGTATCGGCTTGGCGCAGCACGTCGGTGGAGCCAGCTACAATGTTGTATGGCCCACCCAGCATGGTGTCGAGATCGACGCCAACCAAGGTCAAAGCTTCGGCGCCGCCGCCCGGCTTGCGAATCGTCGTGCCCGCCATCACCAGCCCTGATGCCTGGGCCACACCTGGCGTCACGCGCGCTTGGTTGAGCAACGCGACGGACATTTTTTGGCCAGGGTTGGCGTAGGTGGTTCCCGGCGGCACGATCCACACCTCAGCTGTGGAGTTGTCGACGAACTGGGTGTTTTTATCGAGCAAGCCGAACAGCACGCCAAGTTGTTGCGCGGCGAGCACGACGGCGAAAATAACACCCAGCACGGTGCCAACGAACTTTGGCTTGGCATGCAAGGCCATGCGCAGGCCCAATGTTACGGTGGACCGGTGACGGCCAAGGCGATGGCGGCGCACCAACTTGATGCGGTTCGCGACGTTGAGTTCAGGTTGTTCGCTCATGGAATTTCCTGGCCGGCTTCGAGGGCCAGCAGTGCGCGCGCCGCTGCATGATTGGCCTGTGCTCGAATCACTGCGACCTGAGCGTCGAGTTCGTCGGCACGAGCGTCGAGGACCTGCACCAACGTTGCTGTACCTTGCGTCGCGCGGTTTTGGGTTACTGTGGCTGTGAGCGTCGCTGCCTCACTTTCAGCTTGCGCCGAGGTCACTGCGGCTTGGTTGTCGATGGTTTGTTGGTACGCGTCATTGATGCGGTCCTGCGCTTCTTGCAATGCAACCTGTTCACGTACGCGCGCTGCGCTTGCACTGGCTTGCGCCGCTTGCACTCTTCCACCGACGGTGCGGTCGAAGCGCCAAGACAGCGTAACCCCTGCGGCCCACTGCGCGGCATTGGCGAAACCGGCGGCGTTGGTAACGTTCTCGCGTGCGAACGCTTCTACTTTGGGTACGTAGGTCGCACGGGCGGCTGCAACATTCGCGGCTTCGGCTAAACTGTTAGCGCGAGCGGTTTGCAGCTCGGGGACCGTGCCTGCTTGGCTCAGCAACGTTTCCAACGGCGCAGGTGGCGGAGTTGATGTTGCGGTCGCCAGCAGCGGTGCATCGCCGCGAATCTCTTTCCCGGTGAGACTGCGGAGTCGACGTGTAGCGTTGTTGATCACCAGCGCAGCTTCGGACAGGGCACGGTTGGATCGCGCCACCGATGCACGGGCCTTGGCGAGGTCCAACTCCATCGCAAGCCCGGCGGCAGCGCGTTGTTGTGCAACCGCAAGGGTTTCGTTGGCTGCTTGTAAACTAGCTGCTGCGGCGCCACGTAAAGCTTGGCCACCAAGCCAGCCGTAGTACGCTGCAATGGTTTCTCGCTCGGCGTTGCGGGCAACCGAGGCGAGCGCAATCTGGCTTGCCTTGGTCTGTTGTGCAGCGGCATGCGCTTGCCGTCGCGTGGTTAGATCAAACAAGGGAACATTGACTTGCACGGTCGCTGAAAATTGATCGATGGGTTGGATCGTCGCTTCAATCGGTGGCTCGGTACCACGAGGAATCGTCACGGTCACATCAAATTGATTGCGGGTGTAACCTGCCGACGCCGAGATGCTGGGCCACAGCGCACCGCGTGCGACCTCCTGATTGGCCTCGGCAACTGCAATCGCAGCTCGTTGCGTTTGTACCGGTAGCGCGTGTTGGCGCGCTGCTTGGAGCAGTTCCTTGAGGTCAGGTGCCGGTTGGGCCTGCGCTGCGGTTGCGAAGCCAACCCCGCACGTAACCACGACGATAGTCGTACATAGTTTCATAATGAGACTTTCCGAGATGGTTTGGTTTCGGTGGCGCGCAGCACGGTAAGGCATTTCTCAACGATGGTGAGAAATTCACTGCGAAGTTTCGCCGGTAGGATTTCTAACCCCACGGTCAGCACCATGGCGCGTTGGCGCTCAAGTTTGGTAATTAGCGTGGCGCCTGATTTAGTAATCGCCACGTTTTTTTCGCGTCGGTCCTCTGGGTTTTCTTGGCGGCTAGCCCACTTTTTGTCGACCAGACGTTGCACCAACACGCTGGCTGACGACATCGGAATGTCGAGCGCCAATGCCAGCTCGTTCACCGTGCAGGTTGCGTGCGTGCGCAACACATGCAGCGCAATCATGTGCGGCAGGGTCAACCCGGCTTCGTGCATGGTGGTAAGCGCATCACCGCCACCGCCACGATCTAGACGGGTCATGAATTCGTGCATCAAAAGGCCAGGACTAGAGCGTTGTCGTGTCATGTTTGTTCGGCTTTTAATAATAGTTCATAGTATTGAACTATATTAATATTTGGACAGTGCCGAAATTGGGACGGTTGCCAACGAGCCGTAGTTACAATGTAGGCCGGTAAAAGCGCACAATTATGAAGTTGCAGCGCGCATGGTGGCGCCGTCATGAATTCTGGTCGCCAAGTTCGGTCACTTCGGCCGTTTGTCGATTGTGGACAGGCGGCGGACTGGCGGACTGGCGGACTGGCGGACTGGCGGACTTTCGGACTGGCGGACTTTCGGACTTTCGGACTGGCGGACCAATGGTTCGAGGGTAATGAGTTGAGTTCTGCCGGGCACCGGCCACCCTAGAACACCGAATGGGTTGAAATACCTGCTGCGACTCGACCTTGCGGGCACCTCGACGCGTACGTCCGATGCTCGCTCGTGGCGTAGATCTACTCCGCAGCACCGCAGCACCGCAGCACCGCAGCCCTCACTACGTTGTTACATCCCTCGGTGGCGTTAAGCCTTCATTGATTACCACTCTAGTTTTTCCGGCTTTGGTCAGTGGAATTTCAGCCACCTCCTCAATCTGCAATGGCGCGCCTGGCAAATACTTGGCGAAGTAATCCCGGATCATCGTAAGGTCCGCTTCAGATAACGTTGCTGCCACCGGCACAACCCGCACTACCACGCTGCGATCGACCCGTTGCACCACTTGAAACTGTTTGGTGACTTTGCCAAGCCATACAAACACGATGCTAAAGATCAACCCGCTGGTTGGATTACCCGCGCCGTCAAACAGTGTTTCGGCGACGCGGCCGTCAATTGGCCCGATGCGTTGCAAGCCGCGCCCACAGGTACACGGCGTTGCGGCCCGTGCAATCGCACGGTCGCCGCTGACCACGCGGAGTAGCGGACTTGCCAAATTCTGTAGGTCGGTGATCACCACATCGCCGGCTTCACCGACGTTGGCCGGCCGATTTGTGCCGTCCGGATTTCGGACGATAATTTCAACGATCAGCGTTTCCATCGAGGTGTGCATGC
>JAYWHS010000883.1:0-8519 GCA_043777635.1 Kofleriaceae bacterium
ACCAAGGCGGAAAAAAAAACGCGCATCCGATGACTGACCACGGGCGGCTCGTGGCATGGTGCGCGAGGATCCGATGACCCCACCTGAGCCACCAACTGAGTCTGTGCCAACGCCGATAGCTGACAAGTCAGCCCCGACCACGCTGCCGGGAATGCCTCCATCGTCCGGCGGTTGGCGTAGCAAAGTGCCGTTGATCAATCCAACGCTGACCCGGTTCCTTGCTAACTGGGGCTTGCCGCTGTTCGTAGTTTTCATTTTGATTGTGGGTCGCTCGGTGTTGTTACCGTTCGTGTTCGCAGCGCTCATTGCGTACATTTTGGCACCGGTGGTTACCTGGATGGCCGAACGCAAAGATGGCACCACGCGTATGCCCCGTGGCTTGGCAATCATTTTTTGCTACATCGTATTTCTCGCTACGCTTACCGGCTTCATGTTCTTGCTGGTGCCGCGGTTATCCAAAGATGTCGCGCGGATCGGCAAAGAAGCGCCGGCCATGTACAAACGCATCAACGAAGAATGGACTCCAGGGCTGGCACGTTGGCTCGAACAGCGATTTCCGTCCCTGGCGCCGCCCAAACGTGACACCGAAGCCGTGCCACTGGTGCCGGATGTGCCGTTACCTCCCGGTACTGCGTTCACGTTGACTCCGCTGCCCGACGGCCGGATGGCCATGGCGTTAACGCCTGGCGGCGTCGATATTAAGCCGATGCCGGGAGGTGCGTTTCATGTTGAAATCAATGAAGCGCCGCCGGAGCCACTCACGCTCGAAGAGAAATTACGTGCCTGGGTGGCCAAGGGCCTGTCGGGCATGCAGAGCAAATCCAAAGATCTGGTTAAAGCCGGGCAAGCGTTAGTTGCGGCTTTGATTAAGGGGATCTTCACGTTTTTTCTCACGCTGATGATCGGCGCGTTTATTCTGATCGACCGCGAGAAACTGCATAGCTTTCTGCGCTCGCTGTTCCCGCCGGGTTTTCGCGAAGACTACGACGAGATTATCCGCGATATCGACAAAGGGCTGTCAGGTGTGATCCGAGGTCAGTTGTTGATTTGTCTAATCAACGGCATTTTTACCTATATTGGCCTAATCATCTTCGACGTGAAATACGCGCTCATTCTTGCAGTGGTTGCAGGGGTGATGAGTTTGGTGCCAATCTTCGGTTCGATCTTGTCATCTGTGCCGATTGTGTTGGTCGCGCTGGTGTCGAGTGATAGCGGCATCGATGTATTTCGCGGCGTCGCGATGGTGCTGTGGATTGTTGGGATTCACTTTATCGAAGCCAATCTGCTCAACCCAAAGATCATTGGCACCGCAGCGAAGATTCACCCAGTGTTGGTGATCTTTTCGCTGGTCTTAGGTGAACACGAGTTTGGATTGGTTGGGGCATTGCTCGCGGTGCCGGTGTTGTCGTCGGTGCAGGTGATCTTTTTGTTTTTGTACAAGAATCGATGGAATCTGCCACCAAGTGGCCGAGGTGGGGCCACCACCACGGGCCCCATCCAAACGGTGCCACCGCCGGTATCACCGAGCGGAATTTGACGCCAGGCTCACCGCCGTTGTGGATAGCCGCCGTGAGTCGCCCATGAACAATCCGCGCCGAGGGCAGCGCCTTGGGGTGTACGTGCATTTTCCTTGGTGCCGCGTGCTGTGTCCCTATTGCGATTTTGCCGTTGAAGTTGTGCCGCGCGAACCACCGCACGAGACCTACCGAGAGGAAATTTTACGCGAACTCGAAGCTCGCGCTCAACAGTACGAAGGGCCGACCTTGGCCTCGATCTATTTCGGCGGCGGCACGCCATCGCGGTGGCGCCCAGATTGTTTGGCTGAGGTCATCGCTCGCATCGCTTATCGATTTGCGTCGACGCCAACTAGTTTAGAAATTACCCTGGAAGCCAATCCCATTGATTGCACCGCTGCGCACCTGGATGCTTGGGCTGCGGCGGGGATCAATCGCATTTCGATCGGCGTACAATCGCTCACAGCAAGTGAGCTCACACGTTTGGGCCGCGATCACCGCATGGGCGATGGCTTGGCCGCGGTTGAGTTAGTTGCCGAAGATGGCCGGTTTATTGTGTCGTGCGACATTATCTTGGGCACGCCAAGTGGCGCTGCGCCGGTTGCACCTGAGAGCTGGGTGCCCGTGCTTACTGCGTTGCCGCTGCACCACATATCGGTTTACGAGTTGACGATTGAAGCCCGCACCGTATTCGGCAAACAAGCGCAAGCCGGCAAGCTGCGGACCTACGACGAGGATGTGCTGGCCGATTTGTACATACGCAGCCATGAGTTACTCGTCGGCCAAGGATTTGAGCACTATGAGATTTCATCGTACGCGCGGCCAGGCCACCGCGCGGTGCATAATTCATTGTATTGGACTGGCGACGATTTTCTCGGACTAGGCGTGGGCGCCGCATCGTTTCGCACGTTGGCCGATGGCAGCGCTGAACGCAGCACCAACCCTCGGCGCTATCACCAATACCAGCAAACGCCACGCGTGCTTGATGTGATGCACAGCACGGCAAATGAACGGGCGGCCGATTTACTGTGGTTAGGGTTGCGCACCACGGTCGGCGTAGCGCGCGTCGACCTCGACAGATGTGCCGGCTTGGAAACCATCCTCGTCGCGCAAGGATTGGTGTACTGCGTCGGTGATCGGGTCATTCCGACGTTGCGGGGATTTCTGCTGGCGGATTACGTGGCAGGGCGCATCGTGCAAGCACTGCCCGCAGATCGGTAGGACATTCGGGCGCTCACAGGGTACACTTCACAATCAGCATGAGTGGTCAGGAGCTAAATCGTCGCGCCCAAAAGATTCTCCACGCTATCGTGGCGGAGTATCTCGATAGTGGCGATGCGGTTGGCTCGCGGACGATCACTCGTCGCCACGAGTTGGGGTTGTCGCCGGCCACCGTTCGCAACGTGATGGCAGACCTCGAAGATATGGGCTTGCTGGTGCAGCGCCACACCTCGGCCGGCCGGGTGCCGACTGAATCCGGGTTGCGCTTTTTTATCGATGCGTTGGTCAAAGTCCGAGGCTTGCACCCTCGCGAAAAAGATGAAATTCGAGCACGAATCTCGTCAACGCATACCGGCGATGTCGTGCAGCGCGCATCGCAATTGCTCGCTGACTTGACGCAGCACGCAGCCGTAATTGTGGCACCCGATCCTGACACGCTACGGTTAGGCCAGTTGCAGTTTGTGCCGATGCGCGACGGCAAATTGTTGGCCGTGTTGGTTACCTCCGATGGCCGCATTGAAAACCGGCTGGTGACCACCGAAGTCGCCCTCGATGCTCGGCGGTTGGAGTGGATTCACAACTATCTCAATCAGATGCTCGCTGGCATGACGATCGAGGAAGTCCGAGATCGGCTCGAACGCGAATTGGCTGACGATCAATCGAGATACAATGTCGCGGCCGCCGAAGCGCTCGGGTTGGGGCAGCAGGTTTTCAACGGACAGACCGAACGCACCGCTGAGATTGTGGTCACCGGCCAGGCCAATCTGGTTGGCGTTGATGACGCCAGCGACGACCGCAGTGCGGAACAGCGGCTCGTGCAAATGCGCGATTTGTTGCGGACGTTGGAAGACAAAACTTCGTTGATTCGGCTGCTCGAACGGACGCGATCTAGCGAAGGAATTCAGGTGTTTTTAGGCGCAGAAACCGCACTTGGGGCGCTCAACAGCTCCTCCGTGGTGGCTGTGCCGTATGGTCCCGATGAGGCCCCGATCGGTGCCATTGCGGTTATTGGCCCCATGCGTATGAACTACGCGAAAGTCATGTCGGTCGTCGATTTTACCGCCGAAGTGGTGACCGAACTGTTACGCGAAAAATAGCTAGTTTGGCTAGGCGTTTTGCTGGGGCGCAAAACTAGATCCGGCGACCTAACTAAGGTTATTGTCTGCGGGTATGAGCACCGAAACACCGACAGAGCAGAACCTTGATATGCAAGCCGCTGAGGCGGTTGCCGCAGCTGGAGAGGTTAGTGAAATTCCAGTAGAGGTTGAGGTGCCGGCGCCAAGCCTGGCACAGCAAGTCGCGGATCTAACGGCGCAATTGGCGGCCGCTCAACAGGATACCCGTGAGCAAAAAGACAAGTTCTTGCGCGCTGCTGCGGATATCGAAAATCAACGCAAGCGTGGGCGCCGCGACGTCGATGACGCCAAGCACGATACACGGGTCAAAGTCCTCAAAGAAATGCTCCCCGTGCTCGATAATCTTGAGCGTGCAGTGGAGCACGCGACCCAAGGCCAGTCGGCTACGGCGGGGGAAGCGGGTATGCTTGAAGGCCTGCGTTTAGTGGTCCGGCAATTTGCCACGGCATTTGAACGACTCGATGTCACCACCATCGTTGCCGAAGGGCAGCCGTTTGATCCAAATTTGCATGAAGCAATTTCGCAGCAGGAAACCGACGAGGCGGCACCGGGTACCGTGTTGTCGGTGCTGCAACGTGGCTACAAAGCCGCCGATAAGTTATTGCGCCCAGCGTTGGTAGTGGTGGCGAAAGCCAAATCGGAATGAGCAAAGTCATCGGTATCGATCTCGGCACGACCAACTCTTGTGTTGCAGTCATGGATGGCGAGTCGGTTTCGGTGATTGCCAATTCAGAAGGAGCACGCACCACGCCTTCAGTCGTTGCGTTTGCGGCTTCTGGTGAGCGCTTGGTGGGCCAAGCTGCGCGACGCCAAGCGGTTACCAACGCGGAAAATACGGTCTTTGCAGTCAAGCGGCTCATGGGCCGCAAGTTCGAAGATGCTGATGTGCAGCGCTACATTCTCACGACGCCGTATGAAATCGTCGCTGCGAAAAATCACGATGCGTATGTGCGAGTTCGTGGGCGTGACTATTCGCCACCCGAAGTTTGTGCGGCTGTGCTCAGCAAAATGAAGCAAACCGCCGAGGATTGGCTGGGCACCACGGTTACCGATGCGGTCGTGACCGTGCCGGCATACTTCGATGATGCGCAGCGGCAGGCGACCAAAGATGCGGGCCGTATTGCGGGCCTTAACATTTTGCGAATCATCAACGAGCCGACGGCGGCAGCCTTGGCCTATGGCGTTGAAACTCGCAATGCAGAACGCGTGGCGGTGTACGATTTGGGCGGCGGCACGTTTGACGTTTCGATCTTAGAGTTGGCCGACGGTGTATTCCGGGTGCGTGCGACCGCCGGTGATACGTTTTTGGGAGGCGAAGATTTTGACAACGTGATCGTCGAATATTTGCTAAGCAAATTTGCAGCGCAGCACCCGGATGTCGAATTGCGTGCCGATAGGCTGGCGCTACAGCGGCTTAAAGAAGCTGCCGAACGCGCAAAAATTGAATTGTCGAGCGCATATGTAACCGAGATCAATCTGCCATTCATTGCTGTCGGGCCCGAAGGTCCGTTGCATTTGCAGCTGCCGTTCGAGCGCATGGAACTTGAAGGCTTGGTTGAGCCGCTGGTGCAAGCGACCATCGGTCCGTGTGAACGCGCGATGCAAGATGCCAATCTCGTGGCTCGTGATATCGATGTGGTGATTTTGGTGGGTGGCCAAACCCGGATGCCGCGCATTCAGAGTTTGGTTGCGCAATTATTCGGCAAAGAGGCCAGCCGCAGAGTTAACCCCGACGAAGTCGTCGCGGTCGGTGCAGCTATTCAAGGCGGCGTGTTGACCGGCGAGGTCCAAGATGTGTTGCTGCTCGACGTGACGCCGTTATCGTTAGGTGTTGAAACTGCAGGTGGAGTTTTCACCCGTTTGCTGATGCGTAATTCAGCGGTGCCGGCGCGCGCTACCGAGATTTTTTCAACCTCGATTGATAACCAACCGTTTGTAAACGTGCACGTGCTGCAGGGCGAACGCGAGATGGCGGTCGATAACAAATCGTTGGTTAATTTTGAACTTACCGGAATTCCGCCGGCGCCACGCGGTGTGCCTAAAATCGAAGTTGCATTTGATCTTGATGCTGACGGGCTGTTGCGCGTCTCAGCACGCGACCTTGGTACCGGCCGCGAGCAGACGATGTCGGTCACGCCGACCAGCGGTTTGCACGATGCCGAGATCGATCGCTTGATTGATGAGTCCGCGCAAATGGCCGACAGCGATGAGCAACGCAAGCGCACGGCCGATGCCCGGGTCAAAGGCGATGGGTTGCTGTATTCGTCGGAACGCGCACTCGCGGAGTTCGGGCACTTGTTGCCAGAAGCAGAACGCGGTTTGTTAGCTCACGAGTTGATCGACTGTCGCGCCGCGTTGGAGAGCGACGATGCCGAAGCGATTGAAGCTGCGTCGGGACGTCTTGAAACTGCAGCACAACGCATCGGCGAAGCAATTTATAGTGGCGTTGACAGCGGCGAGGCAGGGTAGCTATGGCACGGCGCAAACGGGATTATTACGATGTGCTTGGCGTTAGCAAAGATGCCAGCGATGTCGAGATCAAGCGCGCGTTTCGCGAATTGGCGCGGCAACATCACCCTGACGTAAATCCTGACCGGCCAGATGCAGGCGAACGTTTTCGCGAAATCAATGAAGCGCACACCGTGTTAAGCGATGGCAGCCAACGCGCGCGCTATGATCGCTGGGGCCATACCGACGGCTCGACGGAAGTTTCAGGATTCGGGGCCGTCGTTGATGCCGCGCAAGAAGTCATTAATGATGTGTTGCGTCGTCGCAAAGTGAAACAACGCGGTCGCGATTTGCGCTACACGTTGGAGATCACGTTCGAAGAAGCTGCGTTTGGTTGTTCAAAAAACATCACCATTCCGCAACCTGCCACCGACGGCCAACCGGCTAGCTCGCGCGAGTTTACGGTGGTGGTGCCGGTGGCATCCAAAGACGGCGGCGTGAAAATGATTCGCGGGGAAGGCGAAGCGGGGCGCGGCGGCGCGGCGGCGGGCGATCTCAACGTGGTGGTGCGAGTGCGTGAACATGCGGCGTTCCGACGCGATGGATTCGACGTGCGCAGCACCCAAAGCATAACGTTTACCGACGCTGCGCTCGGCGGCGTAATTGAAGTTGCCACGATTGATGGGCCAGTGAAAATGCGCCTGCCTGAAGGCACGCAACCCGGTCGGATATTTAGGGTGCGAGGCAAAGGTGTGCCGCACGGGCCCGGCAAGCAAGCGCAACGTGGCGACCATCTAGTTGAAGTTGCGGTGACCGTGCCCAGTAATCTTTCGCCACGGCAGCGTGAGTTGATCGAGGAGTTAGCGCGCAGCGCCGGCGATATTCGGACGGTTGCCCCAAAGCGTAGCCTCATTGATCGGATGCGGTCGTTGCTCGATGACTGATGAGCCGTTAGCAGCGGTGGCAAATTCTGTTGAACCACTTCAAAGCGCACCCCTCAACGTGGCAACTACGTGGCAAACCTACGCGTTGCATGTTGGCCTTTTTGCAGCGGCTTGCGGCACTACCTATTGGAAGGGCGGGTTGGCGTTCGCTGCGAGTTTGATGGGCATCTTGCTGGCCCATGAGCTCGGACACTACGTTGTCGCCCGCTACCATCGTGTTGCGGTGTCGTTGCCGTATTTCATCCCGCTGCCACCGCAGTTTTCGCTGGGTACACTCGGCGCGGTGATTCGCATGCCTGATGCGATTACCGATCGGCGCAAGTTGTTTGATGTCGGTGCGGCCGGCCCGATTGCCGGCATGCTGGTTGCGTTGCCGTTGTTGGTCATCGGGCTGCAGCACTCGGAGATTGGGCCGATCGAACCTGATGCCATGATCGAAGGCAACTCGTTGCTGTACGCTTCGTTGAAGATGGTGATCTTTGGTCGGTGGCTGCCGGGGGATGGCATGGATGTGCAGCTGCACCCGATGGCGTTTGCCGCGTGGGTCGGGCTGCTGGTAACTATGATTAATTTGATTCCAATTGGCCAACTCGACGGTGGCCACATTGCGCAGGCATTGTTAGGGCCACGTCACGAAGCCTTGTCGCGGCGGCTGCACATCGCAATGCCAATCATCGGCTGCTTGGCTGGCATGATGCTGTTTGCGACGGCGCTGGCCGCCGGGCACAGTAGCCTTAACGCGTTATTGTATGCATCGCGCGGCGTCATGCCGTGGATGGTATGGGCCACGATGTTGTGGTGGATGCGCCGGGGCAGTGAAGGGTATCATCCGCCGACCTCGGCTGTGCCGTTGGATCGTCGCCGGCAATGGGTCGCGTTGGGGCTCTTGTTGTTGTTCATTGTGATCTTCACTCCAGTGCCATTTCGTTCCCCGTTGTGATGGCAAGCGCGAGATACTGCGAGCGGCAATCATGGCTGATTCGTTAAAAATTGAAAACTTGCCCGCAGTAACGGTTCACAGCGTGGCACTCACCGCAGCGTGGGCCAAATGTGTCGGTGCGTGGGATGACGAGCAGATCCATCAGCGCGCTTTACAACTCGCAGTGCTGCAGCAGGGCTGCGCGTGGCTCGCCGGTCGTTATGCCGCAGTTGCCAAACAACGCCCCGATGACGCTGTCGCTGTTCGGCAACTTGCGAAACTAGCGCAGGCGGCCGAAACCGCGCTTGCAGATTCGATGCGGGTCCGTTCAACTCGG
>JAYWHS010000884.1:0-8512 GCA_043777635.1 Kofleriaceae bacterium
GACGACGAAGGCATCGTTCGCTTGACCTTGCCGCGCTAACGGCCCGGCAATTCGAAGCGGCGCGGCGCAGATAGCTCGCATGCCTTAACCACTGTACGCGTGGCACGTTACGGCGTGTAACGCAGGCCAAGGCCGCCGAGCAACGCCACGTCGATGCCGCCACCTGGTGCCGTGGCCGCGCCTGCGATGGCTTGCAGTTGCACCACAAATCTAACGTGAGGATCCAGCGCGTAGCTAGCTACCACGCCAACGCTCATGCGAATGGCTAACGCGGACTCTTGCTGATAGGCAACCACATAGCCAGGCAGATAATTCGCGATCACTCGTCGCTGCGCTAAGATGCCAACGCCCAAGCCTAGCACCGGCTCAAGCCCGACGCGGCGATCCGAATGTACCCGCAAGTAGCCGGTCGCCCAGCCACCATCGCGACGCGCAACAAATGACGTAATATCAAGATCCGTGCGCATCACTGGCGTAGTTGCAGCTTCGTGTTGCAGACTCAACGCGACCGCAGCCACGACCGACGACGCCAACCGTCCGACGTCAACATGGAGTTCAACCGCTTGCATAGCCATTGCTTCATTGGTGCGACCGAGCTGGGCAAGTATGGTGGACCGGCCAAAATCGCGATTGGAAGCTAACGTTGGGAAGGCGGTTGGGCGTGTGCTGCGAATGGGTTCACTACTGGCATCGGGACTATCCGAATCGAACACCGGCGTGACACGAGTCGGGGTCAACTCAACCGAAGATTCTGCGAACGACGCGATTAGTGTCGCAGCGAGCTGCAAACTGGGCACCACCCGGTCTTGCATGCGGCCGAGACTATCGCGGACCACCAAATAGTAACCACCATCGGTTTTGACGATGTACACATCAAGGGCAACCTTGCAGCCGCCCAAATCGCGAATCTGCGTTAGTAGCGCATCAGCAAACACCGGGTCGGCGCGACGCAGCTTGACGGCACAAGGCAGCTCCGGTTCCGCAGGTGCAGCGGACTCAGGCTGCGCCACCGCCGGGCGCGGCATGCCGCTAGCCACACATACACCCGAGACCAGCGTAACCATTGCCCAGCCAGGCCCTGCCTTGCGATGCGGCATGTGCGAAACCGCAGCACGACCCATCACACTTACACCAAGACGTCGAGCAACTGGACTCGCGTCAAGTAACCTTCGAGGGTGGCCGCATAGTCATCAATCATCAAATCGTGGGTGATCGTGACTCGCCGATCTTTGACCCGCATGATGGAGCCCGACAGTGGAATCTCAACGCCACCGAGCACCATGATACCGGAAAGCCACGAGCCTTCGGCCGGTGGTGGCCCAGCGAATTGCACGGTCGAGTGGGTTCGTGAAATGTCCACAACCGGTGCAAGGCCAGTATCCAAGCGCAGCGCTGCGGCCAACGCCTCGGGTGGTTCCACTCGATAATTGACCCGGCGGTTGCGGGTAATCAAGCGCTCTAGCGTTTCATGAATCGTTGCAGAAATCGGTGTTTCCACAGTTTCCAACACAATGTCGCGCGCCCGCTTCAATTCTTTTTGCGTGCTAACCAAGTTCTTACGCATGTCGGCTATGCGAACCTGATCGCGATGAACTTTGTCAGCCACCACACTCAACAGATTGACGAGAAACCGTAACCCGAGTTCTTGATTGTCAGCAAAATGGGCCTGTAACTTTTTTGCACTCAACGCGAAGATCGAAGCTGCGCCGTCGACGATTGCCTTGGTTGAACGGGCAATGCCAGTTAACGCGCCGAGTTCGCCAATCAACGCAGGCGGCCGCAAGCGATAGGTATCGTCGCCGGGACATTCAAGCAAAACTTCGCCTTCGGCTAAGACATAAAGCGTGGCCGCTGGGTCGCCGATATCAAATAACACACCGTTGGGCCCTGGTGCGACCGGCACAAAAAGCGCCGACATTTGTTGCAGTTCCACATCAGAAAATCCGTGAAACAAGGGCACGAGTCGTAGCGCAGCAATCGCAGAAGCCATGCTGCGACCATACCTTAGGTTCGACACTTTCGGGTAGTTCATGAGCTAAGCTTGCCGTCATGAGGTTATTGTCGTTGGTCGTCACGTTGGGCCTAGTCGCGTGCAACAAAGCCACTTCGACGTCAGCGCACAACGAACCTGCGCCGACTACGATCGCCGTCGGCCGCGATGCCGCGACGTTGCCAAGCCCACCCGCGCTGCGGACCTCCGCTCGCCATGTGAAATCAATTGCCGAAGCGTTGCGCATCACCATCGATGACACCACCGAGATCATTGGCTTTGGCGAGTTACACGAACGAATCGGCCATACCTCTAGCCAATCGGCACTGGGGCAATTCACCCAATACGTGTTGCCGCTGTTAGCGGCCGACACCGCGTATTTAGTGGTTGAAACCTGGTCACCACCAACCGCTTGTGGGCAAGCCGCACAGCAAGTAACGCGATCGATCGAGACGGCGGTACAGCGCCCGGTTGCCACCAAATCCCAGGTTGCCGAACTTGCTGATGCCGCACGAGCCGCTGGCATTACGCCAGTTGCCATGAACTTCGCATGTGCCGATTATGCCGCCTTGCGTGCTGCGGCAAGCAAAAGTTCCGACGACCAAATCATCACCATGCTCGATCTCACGACCCGTGAATTAGCGGCCCAAACCAACGCGGCATGGACCAAACGCTCGACGTCCACCAGGCGCCGCATCTTGGTGTACGGCGGTGGCTTGCATAACGACCGGCAGCCTGTCGCTGGGCTAATCCAATGGAGTTTCGCTGCGGCACTGACGCCCGCAGCCAAGGCTCACTACGTTGAAATTGATTGGTACCCTCGCGGCTTGGCCTACCTTGATCCAACCGTGATCAAAACTGGGCGACTACCGCCGGCCACCGATAGTCCCGACCAGGTGTGGGTCATTCCGCAAGGTGAGCGGTCGTTTCTGATCTTGTTACCCGACGCCCCCAAATGATCGAGAGATTGGTACAGAGTAGTGCGTTAATGACTGGCGGATTTCCGGTATACCCGAGCCACATATTCTTCGACCATGCGATCAGCGGAGAATTGCCATTGTGACATCTCAATACTCGCTCGCATAACGTTGACCCAACGGGCCCGGTCCTCGAAGGCAGGCAAGACATCGTCGCGTAATACGTGATGCAACAACGCCCGATCGCGCGCATCAATCTGCGCAGCGGCGGCTTCGCTGAACGCATCATCGTCGGGATTGGCCTCGCCAATTTGCCAGCCGGTTTCGCCATGGCGGCAACCTTCGGGCCACCAGCCGTCAAGGATACTCACGTTTGGCACGCCATTCATGGCCGCTTTCATGCCGGACGTGCCCGACGCTTCGAGCGGCCGCCGTGGATTGTTGAGCCAAATATCACAACCACGCGTCAGCATCGCGCCGAGCTTCATGTCGTAATTTTCGAGAAAAATTACCGCCCCAGGATGCGCTCGTGCCACTTCAACTAACCGGCTAACAATGGCTTTGCCTGCGGTGTCGCGTGGATGGGCTTTGCCCGAATACACAATCTGCACGTTGCGTTGCTCCAGCAAATGCGTCAACGCAGCGTCATCGGACAAAATCAAATCGGCACGTTTGTACGAAGCGGCACGGCGCGCAAATCCGATCAAAAAGCCGTTGGCTTTGACCCCCACCCCGGTACGCTTGCGAATTTCAACTCGCAATTCGTCTTTCATGACCTCATGGGTCTGCCACAATTGGGCGTCTTGAACATCTCGCGGTTTGCCTGGCGCAAGCGCCGCGCGGATGCGGGCATCTTGCCATGTGCCAGCGTGGACACCGTTGGTGATACTGATAATCGGCGCCGCACCGACGACATCTTTCCACATGGTGCGGGCGGTTTCACCGTGCAATTCGGCAACACCGTTGGCGATGCGGGCTAACCGCAGGCCGGCCACGGTCATAGAAAAAGGATCGCCACCGCCGATTTGGCTAAGTTCAGCGTCGGTGAAGCCCAAGTCGGCGTTCATCCTCCGCATACTTTCGAGGCTGTGAGTCTCATTGCCGGCGGCAACAGGCGTGTGGGTGGTAAACACCACATGATCACGCAAGGCGGCCATCCGCTCGGCCAGCGTGGTGCCGCCAAAGCGATTTTCGCGCAGCATTTCTAACCCCGCAAAAATCGCGTGGCCTTCGTTAAAATGATACACGTCGACGTCGTGGTGCAAGGCGCGCAATAAGCGCACACCGCCAACGCCAAGCACGATTTCTTGGGCCAGCCGATCATCGTGATCGCCGCCATAAAGTCGCTGGGTAATCCAACGATCAGCCTCGCGCACCGGCTCGATCAAATACAACGTCGAACTAATGAACCGATCAACTTTCCAGGCCGTGCAAGGGACGGTTTTGCCGCGCACCGTGACTTCGAATTGCACATCGAGTTTGGTTAACCCGGTACGTAGGGTTTTGGGATATTGATCTTCGAGGCGATTATTAGCACCAAGCACCTGCTTGGTGTAGCCCTCGTCCCACAACAATCCAATCCCGACCAAAGGGACTCGCAAGTCGCCAACCGACTTCATGTGATCACCGGCCAAAATACCGAGACCACCTGAGTAGATCGTCAACGACGGATCGAGCCCGTACTCCATGCAAAAATAGGCAACTCGTGGCGCTGGAAACATGCGGCAAAAGGTGCCCGGGGCCAGCCTGAACCGCAAGCGCAAGCGGCGCATTTTCCGACGCTGGGAGTGTTGCAAAAGACAACATCACGACAACCGCGAGGCTAGGTTGGCACAACCTGGCAAGGCGTACTGGTAGGCAAATCGGCGGCCGTACGCACATCCAGTTCACGCAACACCCACACGATCACGTCCACGCTCAACACGCGATTCACCACAACGTAAAGGCTTTTTCTTCCGTCGGGGACAAGGGTGCGGTACGTATAGTGTATGCGCGACTCGCGCCCTAAACGACCACCCGCCCGCCCTGTTGTTTCCGTCGAAGAACGCGACCTATTTATGGCTGCGGTCGCCGACGCACTACCGCTCGGTGCGCACGAGCGCGACCGGGTGCCACCGGCCAAAGTTACGCCAATCGTGCGTCGGGCCGAACCGCCAACCCGAGTCAAGCTTGCCATTACCGGTGATCCCTCGATGTTTGAAATGCGCGCACCTGGCGTAAGCCACAACGAACTCGCAGCAGCTCGGCGCGGCACTGCCCACATTGAAGAAACCCTCGATCTGCATGGCGACATGGTGCTTGCCGCTACTGCCAAACTGGAAACATTCTTGTTTGCGGCCATCGCCCATGGTCGTCGCTGCGTGCTGATTATTCATGGCCGTGGCAAGCATTCCGACGGTGTCTCGGTGGTACGAAATATGGTCATTGAGCAACTCGCCGGTCCGTTGTCGGGGTGGGTCCACGCTGCGATCACTGCAGCGCCACGCGACGGTGGCGATGGCGCTACCATCGTGATGTTGCGGAGTGGGCGTTGAAACGGCTCGCTGCGTTGGTGCTGTTCGCATTGGCAATTGCCAACCTCGACATTCGCTCCGCAACGGCCGCGACCAAGCGCCGCGCTCTAACCAAAGCACCTGCCGCCTCCGCCACCATTTTTTTCAACGACCACGGCGCGATGGTGCCACTGTCGGCCAAAGCACCTGTCGGCACCACCGAATCGGGCGAGGCTGAGTTTGGCCGACAACTTCAACTGCTGCTCAAGACGTCGCTCAAACCCGGCATCACCGCGTTACTGGTAGTCGATGCCACCACCGGCGTGCCGATTTTTGCGTTACGGCCCGATGCTGCGATGAATCCGGCCTCCAACGTAAAAATGATCGCTACCGCAACCGCGCTTGCTATACTTGGCGCTAGCCACCGCTTTACAACTCAACTGCTCGGGCCGGTTGCGGCAGCGGACTCGCATCGAATCGCCGGTGACATTTATCTGTTGGGCAGCTACGACCCAACGTTTGATACCGATGGCCTACACGCGTTGGCCACTACCCTGCACGCCCAAGGCGTGACCCACATTGATGGCAACATTATATTTGGCCAAGCTGATCGCGATGGACCCTATGGTGCGCGATTTCCGGTGGAGGTTATCGCGACCACCCGTGGCAAAGCCCCCGACGTACTGCTGTGGTCCGGTGATCAACAAACCAAGGTTATCAACCGCGCCAAAACCGTTCGCAAAGGCAAAACCCGAATTGCGATTGTACAGCGCCAGCTGCCTTCCAAAGACTATCAACTCACCATCACCGGCACCATCGCGGTCGGCAATCGCATTAACAAAACCGTCGCGGTGCAACAACGTCCACGCTTTGCTGGCCAATGGCTGCGCTGGGAGCTGAGCCAACTCGGCATCGAAGTGAACGGCGATATTGCGATTGAACCACTACATGACTACGTGCAACGTCTGGCCAATCAAGGCCAGTTTGCGGTTGCGTTGGCGACGCGAACCTCGGCCACCGTCGGTGAGCTGGTTACCAAAATCAATAAACGCAGCATCAACTGGCTGGCCGATCGTTTGGTCGCCGTGGCGGCCGGATTCGAGCACAACATCACCCCAACACTAGCCCGCGGCGTCGCACAAATGCGCGAGTGGTTACAAAGCCGCGCAGCAATTGACCCGGCATCGCTCACCATTGATACCGGTTCAGGGCTGTCGTATCGCACCAAGATTTCGCCGCAACAACTGATTGCGGTGATTCGCAATGCGGGTGGCTTCACCTTCGACGCACCTGCGTACGCCGCAACATGGATGCAATCACTTTCCATCGGCGGTAAAGACGGCACGCTTGCGCACCGATTTTTGGCACCGCAGTTTGCCGATCGCATCCATGCCAAAACCGGCACGCTGAGCAATGTGGTTGCCCTATCGGGATTGTTGCTGACCAATCCTGCCCGGCCACTAGCTTTTGCGTTGGTAACCAACAAACACGCTCGCGGTTATAAAACTCGCATTCGTCGCGCGCACGAACAAGTCATGGCCGCGCTCACCGCGTACGTCGCCAAGCACGACGGCGTCGCATTCGTCCCGGCCGCAGCATCGCCGCAGGGACCAGCGACGACCGCCGCGACAACAGCCGCAGCCTCGGCGCCTGCCCTCGACAGCCGTGATACTGCCACCGACGATGAAACCGCCGAAGACCTCAACATGCCACTGGGCGCGACGACGGCTCCGTAGGGATTGGTTACAGAACGATTGCAAAACAACCTATGCCAGGCGGCGACACTTCAGCTTGCGCAGCGCCCCTACCGAGTTTGCGGCAACCTTTGCAAGCGTCATCGTGCAATCGACGACGCAGTCGCATTATTGATTGCCTGAAGTAGTTCAAACGCTGTCGCACAACGCCCTTGCGAGCTGGGCGATTCCCAATCTTCATTGCGCACGACCGTGACGACAAAAGCCCCAGCCATCGCCATGGATGGGTACCATCCAATATCGATAATGCTTCCATCGGGATAAACGACCTTCGCCAGATCTTCGATCAGCTCATCGAGTTGATCTTCAAGGTCGCATGTTAGATTGCACTTTCGTAAGTTTTGTAAATTCAGCGAAAGTCGTGCCGCTGACAAATGGCCCCGAGCTTCGCTAGCTGGGAAACTATGCGTTCAAGTGCCGCAGTTACTATGTTCGGTAAATATTTTGTAAACCCGTTTTATTCTCTACCCAACAATATTGCGACAACGGGGTCATCGTCGATATCAGGCAATTGCCGCAACAGCTGATCGTAACTTTCCTGATGGATCAACTGCCACTCCAACATTGCTGCGAGATATCCACGCCATGCGAGCACAGTCCGCTCGGGTGGCAGCCCACGGTGATATTTGAGCTCAGCCGAAAGGCGAAACCGAAGTTCTTCGGCAATTTGCGTTGGTGCCATCACGGTTTTCGTCCTATGTTTTTGTCGAATTCGGAACCGATCAACCTCACATTTTTGATCCTTGCAGTTTTATCTGCGCCAAAAGCACGTGCTGCCGCTCGTTCTGCGATCTCAATTGTAACGCCAGCCTGGCCTCGCATGTCGACAATAATGTTGAGCGCTTGGCCGGCCCCATCGAGAATGCGTCGTGCAATTGCACCTGATGGATCAGTAGACGTAATATTCGACAAGGTTTTCAATTCGGTTTTTACACCATCAACCAAAAAATCCGCTGTTCGTACCGTCGATTCGGCCATAGCCTCGACCACACGCACACGCCCCTCCACAACTAGCTGATTCGCGACTGTCAGCTCGGGCCCAGACAGCGACCGACCCGGCCCCATGATTAATCGACCGGTCGATTTCTCTTCGGCCCTGATACCCGATTCGGCAGGACTGCTACCACCGCTGGTATCTTCAGGTTTCCCACTCATCGCCATCGCGGTGCCGACGGTGCCCTGTGGCCCTGGCATTCCAAGCTTGACGCCAACACCGGCAGTCGTGCCACCCGGCAGCGGCATCCGGCCGGCATTCGCCACAGCCATCGCTGGTACCAAGCCCATCGGTGGCATGGTGTTCGCGATTTTAATCGCGTTGCCCATATTGCCCTTCGCGCCTGTGTACGCCAACGCTGCCAT
>JAYWHS010000885.1:0-2518 GCA_043777635.1 Kofleriaceae bacterium
GCCAACAATTCGTCGCGGTCGGTACCGAGTAACTGCGCCAATTTATCAACTTCAACGCCATCAGGATGTTTCGCGACGTACGGCACCACAAACAACAGCCGGCGAATTTTTTGGCCAACGTCCCGACTCATACATACCTCGCGGCAATGGCATCGAGTTCAGCGGTACCGCGTTGGCGCAATTGTTCGCCGCGCACCACTGGAATATCAACTTCAACGCCATCGGGGTGCTTCGCGACGTACGGCACCACAAACAACAGCCGGCGAATTTTTTGGCCAACGTCCCGACTCATACATACCTCGCGGCAATGGCATCGAGTTCAGCGGTAACGCGTTGGCGCAAGTGTTCACCGCGCACCACGCGAATCGCACCTTTGGCCGCCAGCACTTTCGACGATGCGAATTCAAGATTGCCGCAATCAAACGTTATGAACAACTTCGGGCCATCGGTGCGGCGCACCGCCGTTGGACCAAAATCTTCGTTGCCGATATCGGCTGCATCCGGCGAAATTTCCAACTGGACTTCTTCAACCGGGTCAGTGGTAAATGTCCACGGCGAGCGCTGCACATAGGTGCGCACGTCAAAATCCTTGGGCCGTTCAAAGTCGGGCGACTTTGGCTTCGGGGCCATCACACATTCGCTGATGCGATCAACGCGGAACGAGCGGATTTCGTTGCGCAAGTGACACCAGCCGACCAACAACCACGAAGCATCGCGATAGGCCAACGCATACGGGTTCACGTCACGGCGCGACACCATGCCGGTGGCCGCAGTTTGATAGGTGATAGTGACACGCTTACGAAACCGCGTTGCGCCTTCAAGTTGGGTGAAGACATCTCCAAGATCGGGCCCAGTGCGAGCACCGACATTGGTGACTTTAGCCGCTGGGAAATGCACCAGCACCGCTGGCCGTAAGGCATTGGCGCGTGGCGACAACTGCCGAGGAAACTCGGTTGGCGTGTCGGGCATGTCGGGTAGATCGAACGCCAATTTCTTGAGCGCCAAGTCGACAATTTTGGGATATGCCCCACCTGGCATCGCCTTCGCTACCGAGGCGGCCAGCACCAACGCCGAAACTTCTTCGGCGGTGAGGCGAACCTCTGGCATACGAAACCGCTTGAGATCGATGATGTAGCCACCATCTTCAAGCGAATCATCTTCTTCCGGTGTGATGTAACGAATCGGCACGCCGAGTTCGAGCAAATCGGCTTTGTCGCGCTCAAACGCCCGCAGGCCGGCTTCGACATTGGCTGTCTTGAACGCCGGAAACTGCTCACGAATATCGCGATACGCAACCGGCGACCGTGCGCCGAGCAAAATCATGACCAAATCTAACAACCGCTTGGAACGATCGCCTCGATTGGCGTCGTCGCTGCTAGGTCGCAGTGCCTCCACGGCACCAACCTTACGCTTGCCCTTGCGGCCTGTGCGTTCGCTCACGCCAACTTGTAACCCAACCATGCGCTGTTCGCAAAGCGTAGAACGCAACCTTGCAACTTGTTTGCAGCGCGCGCACAGTTACAGCGTGAAACGCTTTGCCGCCCCGGCCTTGGCCCCTACTATTTTTGCTTGCATCGCGGCGACGGTCTTAAGCGCGGGCTGCTATGTGCAGTCCGGAGTCGGCATCACCCACCAAGGCAATGCCAGCTACAACATTGGTGCAGGCCTGAGCATCGCGCTGGGCCAACGCGTCGCTGCACGCATCATGGTCAGCGGCTCGGTCAGCAATTTCGACCGTGACAACGCCTCGGGTAAAGTCACCGGCGGTGTACCCGTGCTCGGCCTCGACTACCGCGCCCGCCGATTTGGCGATGGCAGCGTAAGCGCACCGGCGCTGGTACTTTCCGGCGACCTGCACGCCCCATTTGGCTCCGTTGAATTTGCAACCCGCGCGGTGTCATCCGACTACGCCATGCGCATGTATCTGGGCGCGTCCTATGAGCACCCCTTCCTTGGTGCAGCAACCCAAGACAATCCAACGCCCAAACCGTGGGGCTACCTGCGTGCCGGCGCCGGCCCCGAACTGTTCATCAGCAGCGCTGAAGCTTTTGGCAGTGCCAACACCTTTGGTGCCGCCACCACCGTGAGTTTCACTACTGATTTTTCCCAGACGCTCAGCGCCATAGATTGCTGGGTGCGTAAGCAGTGCGAGTAGCGCACAGCACGATTTGAATTTGAGTGCCCAAACTGTTAACTGCGTCGTCGCCTAGCGCGACAACGCTTCGAGCTTTACCGTCGGTGCAACGTTGCGATTGCTGCGCCGAATCAAGCGGCTTGGTGGCACGTTGCTCTTGGATACATCAGCACCGGGCGCTGCAATGCTTGGCACGCAGGCAAAGATGCGGCGGGTTGCGCTATCTCCGATCGCATCAGTGGCAAGCGAACCAAGATCGTCGCACCAAAGTTGTTGCCATTGGTGGGCGTGGAATTCCGAGCGCAGCAAAAACTGTTGCGGCAAGCCGTTGTCGCAATGCTGCAAGGTTTGGGTGGCGGACGGCGCGGCAACCGGCGCACAACC
>JAYWHS010000886.1:0-8507 GCA_043777635.1 Kofleriaceae bacterium
GTGATTTGGCCCTGCTGATGCAGGATCAATCCAACGCTGACGTCCGCTTTTCTTCCATGATAGACCTCTACGCATTGCCACAAGATTTTCCTAAATGGCAGGAAGCGCAACCGATCGAACCACCTGTCCTTCGGGTTCAGTTTTTGCAAAACGCATGGTCCGAGCTCGTGGACGACTCGCGATTTCTGCCCTTCATCCAACTTCATGAGTTCGAAGCACTGCTTTATTGTAATCTTGCCGAGTTGGAAAAGCGTATCGAAGATTCAGCCCAAGGAATCGAGGCCTTGCGCCAAGAGGTCGGAACCATGCCGCCGGAGCTGATCAACGATGGCCTAACTACCGCTCCAAGCAAACGGATCATTCGCCACGTACCGAGCTACGCAAAAACCAAGGTTCGTGTCGGTGCTCCCGCAGCATCGGCAATTGGTTTAGTTGAGTTGCGAAAAAAATGCCCGCATTTTGACAGCTGGGTCGCACGTCTTGAGGGCTTAGGCTCCGCCTAACTCAAGGCTGCCGTGGTCGGTGGGCTCGACGCTATTTGTAACCGCGCTTGAGCAAGCGCGTGGCTGAAAGTTCAAACGCTGCATCGGGGCCGCAATAAAAGCCGAGCGCATCGGCAATGCGCGTGATGATATTGAACAGATACGCAACGTCGAGCGCATCGTGCAAGGCTTCGGCGCTGACACCGGCCGCGCGCACGGCTTGGAAATCAGCGACGGTGAGAGCGGTGTAGTCGCGGGTGTATTTGCCCAGCAGTCGTAAGGTGACGCGCATCGGCTCGGTTATTTCAGCCTGCTCAACATCGTTGAGCACCGCTTGCACCGTAGTGTTGCCAAGTTCTCGCGACGCGACCGCGCCGTGTGAGCGCAGTCAAAACTCGCATTCATTTTGTTTCGCAACATAGGCTGCAAATAATTCGCGCTCGCCGACGCTCCAGTCTGAAGGACCACGCAACGTCGCTTGAATGAGTTCGTTAAACGGCACGCCAAAAAATGCCGGTTGATGGCGCAGCACGCGCACCACATCGGGCATCGGATGTTTGGTCACGAATTGTACAAATTTATATAACGCCCGATCGGCTAAGCGTGCGCCGCGCTCAATGCTCGCGAGCCTCACGGTTGCGCCTCGGCCGCTGCACGCATAAGTGCTAACGCGTGGTCCAGCTGGGTTGTGGCTTTGCCGACCGCGGCAGCAATGGTAATTTCAAAAATCTCGTCGTCGCTGTGCACGCTTTGTAATGCGGTCACTTGTTGGTCGGTAATTTCGTACGCCGCGCTGTGAATCTGTTCAACATATGCACGCAGCTCACTCGGCAACGCGGCCGGCTCATTCGCGGCCTGCTGCCGCAGCTTCGGTGCGGTCTGCCCAGGGTCAGCCAATACGCTGCGCTGGAGTGCTGCACGTAGCGCTTGGTGGCGATCCATAACAAGACGGTAGCAGCGCACGATCGGTTGTGCCATGACAACGTCCGAATACCGCGTGGCTGCAGGCGGCCGCGCTGGCCAATTGCTCGCCAAAAGGCCCGGGCAACGGCCAGATAACGAACTACGATCGTTGAAACTTCACCATGATCTGACGCACGGGTGGCGTGCCCGGCGTCATGCACCTGGCGCGTCGGCTTTCGCTTTCCTCGCGCGTTGGCGTCGACAAATCATCGCAAGCGCTCGCCCCGCGCAGTTCGGTTAGGCAGCGGCACCTATGTTGCAGGGGTGCAATCGGTGATGCCAATTGTGCTTCAGGTTTGGCTCGGCGTTGCGGCTACAATCCACGCGAATGCAACGGTTTCCGCCGGAGCCAATGATGATGCTCAGGCCTCTGACCAGACCCGTGGGTTCGCGTCAGTTGCTGCCGATGTCGCGGTCGTTCGGCCTGCTGCGCCATTGCAGCGGCGCGGTATTAGCTTTGATATTGATGAAACCGGCTTAATGACCCCCGGACCGCAGCCGACGCCGGGCATGCGCATCTGGGCGCTCACCAGCCTCGATCCAAACGAAGTCAACGCAGTGCAGGTGCAAGTTGATGCCACCGGCATGACCAGTGGCGTAACCACAGCTTCGGCCCAGGCAGGCAGCACCACGTTTAGCGAGACGGTTGGGTTTCACTACAATGGCGCCGGCGTCGCGCATTCGTTGCAATGGCAACCGACCTCGCAACTCGCCGACGGCTTTTGGCGCAGCGGTCGCGGCATGCTGCATGTACATCACGAGGTGCTCATTCCACCATGGTGGGGGTTGGGCAATGGCAAGTTTGCCCTCGATGCTGGGCACATCACGTTGGGCTTCGGCAGTTGGTTGAAATCGTCGTCGAGCGGTTGGGACAAACAAGGTTTCGAAACGAGCGCGCACGTTGACCTGGCGCGTGTGTTCACCAAGCACGTCGATGTCAAGTTGATGGGGCTGACTGATCAAGGATATGGCGCAACGCAAACGCGCACTGCTTCGAAGGAAACCGGAATCCAAGCGACGCAGCTCGATATCGATTTCGCGCACGTCACAGCGCGGATCGGCGCGCATCGGATCAGCGCGTATGGTGGGTTTAGCACCCGCCGCCCGTTGGGCGAATATCAGCTCACGTCGACGGAAACTGATAAAGGGCCCGAAAGTGGAGCGAACGAGCGAACGCTCGGAGCGGGGCCCGTTGCCCATGTTGCGAGATTCGGCGGCGAGTACCGTTTCGCCGTCGGTGACCACCGCAATTCGCGGTTGCCGGTTGATGGTGTCACGATCGCTGCAGGTCGTTGGTCGCGCGTTAGCCCGCAAGGGTTAGCCGTCGACGCTGGCTATCTTGCAACGGTTGCGGCCGTGCGCCGCATAGGCGCCGTCAACGTGCAGCTCGATGGGCAAGTTGGCCGCGCCAAGCGCATCTTGCTTGCCGACGACGCGATGGCGATTGCCCCAACGATTGCGCCATTGGGTACGCAATTTTGGTTCGGCCGCGGCAACCTATCGGCGCAACTGCCGCTTGGCCACGATCTATCATTGCAAGCGCAAGCCTGGGCTGAACACACCGATCGCGACGATGCCAAATTTGCGGCTCGCACCGACGGTGACATGCGTTGGAGCGCAGGTGCACAGGTCGCGTTAGGTTGGCATCGGTAGCGCCACTGGTACTGTCACGTAGGCTTTTTAACCGGCTTGCTTGGCTTCACCGGCGCGTTCGAGCCAGCGTCAAGCAGCACGCTACGTTGTAACGCTGTCCGAAATTTGCGATGCCGGTCCACGTGAAAATCGCAGCAGTGACGTGGCGCAGTAGCCTGGTGTAACTTTGCAAGTGAGTAAATCACAAACACCATACACTTGGCAGTGTTACGTTCGTGCTAGCGCGCTACCGACGATGCGTGTCGCTGCTTCGCGGGCGCCGGTGAGATTGCGGCTGGTTGGACCGAGCTGCAATTCGGCAAGCCCACCCATGACAAACAAACCTGGGTGCCATTGCAATCCGTCGCTAAGAATCGGAAAGCCGCACGGCGACACGGGCAACGCGGCGTGGGTAACTAATTTGTCAACGAGCGCTCCTCCTGGTCGGCCTGGCATCATGCCAGTTGCCAGCAACACATGATCCGCTACGAGTGGGTTTTGCCCTTTGAATGTGAGGTTAATGGCGCTGCCCTGGGCGTTGGCAGTTTGCACTTCGTCCTCAACAACGCGCAAAACTCCGAGTCGAACTTTACACTGAAGTTTACGCGCTAGCTCTGGCGGCATTGACCCTCGATGGCGCGCTTGACTAATCATGGTTCGCCGCTGGGTAAGATCTTTGCATGCGGAAAAACCGCGCATATGCAATGGCCCCACCCAACCTGGATCACTATCAAACAAGTGCACCCTTGGGCCGTGCCGTCGCACGAGGGTCACATGATGTCGAAGCGCAAGATCCAAGGCAGTTTGTGCTGCGCTGATGCCACCGCCGACAACAACGATGCGCTGCGAGGGGGCTTTGTTTTTACGCCATGCCGGTCTTGCATCAAAAAGGTGCGCCACGTGTTCGGGCGCAAATCCTTGTGCCCATGGTGGCCGTGCCAGCGATGCACCACCGCCTGGCGCCAGGATTACCGAATCGACTATGACTGAAGCACGGTCGGTTACGATTCGCCACTGATGCAAAAACGGTTCAACCGCGGTCACCGTGGTTGGACAATGACGCTCAGCGAGACGGTACTGCGCGACGAGCGAGGCGCAATGGGCTTGAAACAGCCGCAGCCCTGGGCGTCGATACGGTGGCACAAATCTGGCGATGCCGCGTGCTTCGCGTGATTTAGCAAAATGTGCCAGCGCGTATGGATCAATATCGAGATGATGGACGACCGGTGAACGGAGATACCCCATCCCGGTGGCCTCGGTGCAATGCCGCCAATTGGCTAGTAGTTCAGCGTGCGGGTCAAAAATTTGGATGTTGCCGGCGGGCACCCCGGCGTTTAGCAAGCGAATTGCGGCATGGACCCCGTGCGGGCCGCCGCCAATGATGGCCCAGCTTTTGGAAGTGTTAGACATGTTCTAGATGCAATTGTATATCATTTGCATTATTGCATGGCTAATAGTTGCAATAGTTTTGCATATGGATAAGAAATGCATTAAATGAAAAAGCGTATTCCCGTCACGGTACTTACTGGCTTTCTTGGATCAGGCAAGACCACGCTATTGAATCGAATTTTGAGTGAACAGCACGGTCAGCGCATCGCGGTGATCGAAAATGAGTTTGGCGAGATCGGCATCGATCAAGCGCTGGTCATTAATGCCGATGAAGAAGTTTTTGAAATGAACAACGGTTGCATTTGTTGCACCGTGCGCGGTGACCTCATTCGGGTGTTGGGCAACTTGCTCAAACGTCGTGACAAGTTTGATCGCATCCTGGTGGAAACCACGGGCATGGCCAACCCGGGGCCGGTCGCGCAAACCTTCTTTGTCGATGAAGATGTGCAACAAGATTTTGTGCTCGACGGCATCATTACGTTGGTGGATTCGAAACATCTCGCACTACACATTGATGAATCAGAAGAAGCCCGGGAACAAGTTGCGTTTGCCGATGTGCTTGTATTCAATAAGATTGATTTGACAACCCCGCACGAGCTACAGGCCTTGCGTGCCCGGGTAAGCAGAATGAATCCGATCGCGACGCAGCTGACTGGCAACTTCGGTGATGTTGCACTCGACCAAGTGTTAGCTGTGGGCGGCTTTGATTTGAGTCGAGCCCTTGAACGTAAGCCGACGTTTTTAGAGCCTGAATATCCGTTTGAATGGGCCGGCACCTACGCCTTGGAGGCCGGCGTATATCAACTACACTTCGGCGCTGGGCCGGATCCGTTATGTAAAGTGTGCTTGGTGCCAACCGCGGGGCGAGATGAAGAAACGATCGCCGAAGCTATGTTTCGTAGCTTTTCCGAAGCCCCCGAGTTGCTCGCGACCGACTGCGGGGCGATCCGACCCGACGGTCAGGTCTTTGATTTGCCGATGCCGATAGGGCGTAATGTGCTGCGGTATCCCTTTACGATTACAATACCTGGCCCCTACACCTTACTGACCCAGCACTTGCCGGAGGAATTTGCGATGCAGCTGCTTGGTCACGCGGGGCTGCCCGCGGCAGTGGAGCGCAGTCATGCTTTTACTGCGGCACATAGTCATGATGATTCGGTGACCTCGGAGTCGTTCGAATTCGCCAAGCCATTTGATGAAAAGAAGCTCAATACCTGGATCTCGAAGCTGTTGCGCGAGCATGGCGCGAACATCTTTCGGATGAAAGGCATTCTGGATATCGCAGGCTCGCCAAAGCGTTATGTGTTTCAGGGCGTCCATATGTTGTTCGACGGCCAAGCCGACCGTGTGTGGGGCGATAGCGTACGTCAGAGCCAATTGGTTTTTATTGGCCGTGAACTGAACGGTCGTGCTTTGCGAGAAGGGCTTGAATCATGTCTCGCATAAATAAAAAAAAGACGGTCACCCGCACCGCTGCGGCTGCGGCTGCTGATGCCAACGCCGCGGCAAGGGCCACCACCGCGAGCACCTACAGCACGGTGCAACTTGATTGTTTTCCGGTGTGTTTGCAGTGGGCACCCAGCGCGGCATTTGTGGCAATCGGCGGCGACGACGGCGATGTCCGGTTCGTTGATCAACAAGGCACAATTGCCGCACGTTTTGCTGCGCACCCGGGCGGTGTCACCGCGCTTGCTTGGCATCCGCTTACCGGTGAATTGGCAACCACGGGGCAGGATCGTAAAGTGATGATTTGGACCCAAGGAGCCAGTGGCGACGCTTGGGCGAGTCGTGAGGTTTACACCGCCGAACGGAATCAGATCGAAAAGCTTGCGTGGAGCAGCGCCCATCGTTGGCTTGCGCTTGCCGAAGGTAAACAGGTGTTAGTCGCGATGGCGGCATCGGTTACCGAGTTGGGCGAGCCACTTGTAGTTCACGCGCTGGGTGAGTTGCCATCGTCGGTAACCGGTTTACAATTCAGCCCGAGTGGCAGCACGCTTGGTGCGGCGGCCTTCGGCGGCGTATCGCTTTTCGACCCCGTGGGACGTCGCGTCGTAAAAAAATTGGAATGGAAAGGCTCAATGCTAGGCCTGGAGTTTTCCCCCGATGGCACGGTGGTGGCTTGTGGCTGTCAAGACAACAGTGTTCACTTTTGGCGGATCGCATCCGGCAAAGATGCGCAGATGTCAGGTTATCCAACGAAACCGACCTCCGTGTCGTTTTCATCGAATGGCAAGTACCTAGCGACCAATGGCGATGCATCCATTTGTTTGTGGCCCTTCGATGCAAAGGGCCCTGAAGGACGAAGTCCAGTCGTATTAGAGGGCCATGGCTCGGTAGTAACCGAACTTGCATTTGCACCCATGGTCGATTTGCTGCTGTCGGGCGATCGCGATGGCACTTTGGCGCTGTGGACGCCACCTGCATTGAAGACACCCGCCATGATGCATCGGATGCCCAGCAAGATTGCTGCGCTGGGCTGGGGCGTCGACGTAGCTAATCAGACGTTGTGCTGGGCGGCTGCCGATCAAAACGGCACCTTGTTGCTGGGCGTAGTATGAACTTGCTTGGTGCCATGGCATTTGGCATCGTGCATGGCGTACGGCATACCTTCGAGCCGGATCACTTGGCTGCGGTCTCGGTCTTGGTCAGCAATTCACGCGGCGTACGACGCAGTATCGGGCTTGGAGCGTTGTGGGGCTTGGGGCATACGTTGTCGCTTACCGTAGTCTGCCTCGGGTTGGTCTTGGTGGATGCGCAACTACCGGCATCCGTCGACGCGGTGTTTACGCTGCTTGTTGGAATACTGTTGGTGCTACTCGGTGGCCGCGCGTTGCTGCACGCACGGCGTGAACATATCCGTAGTGATGCCACCCATCCACACGCCCATGACCACCCTCATCGGTCGGTTCGTTCGCCGCTCCAAGCGTTTGCAGTGGGCACCATTCATGGCATGGCAGGCAGCGGTGCGATTACCGCACTAGCGGTTGCCGGCATGCCGTCGCCGCTGACGAAAGTAGGGTTCGTTATCGTGTTCGGGTTAGCTTCGACTGTCGGGATGGCGACCGTGTCAGCGCTAGCTGGGGTAACGTTTGCGCGAGTCGCGCGACCGTGGATAGCGCGGCTGCTGGGTTCGGTTGTCGGTGCGCTGTCCATTATCATCGGTGTCGTTACAATAGCGGCAGTGGTTCACTGATTTTATAGTTGCAAATCAATTGCATTTGATAAATATTGCAATTATGTCAAATCTCGTTAAGGAAGCTTTAGCGCCTTTGTTGCCACGATTGCCCGTGACCGTGTTGTCGGGTTTTCTTGGCGCCGGAAAGACCACTCTTTTGAACAGCATTCTCAATAATCGAGAAGGGCTGCGCGTCGCGGTAATTGTTAACGATATGAGCGAGGTAAATATCGATGCTGCCTTGATAAAGACAGGCACCGCGAGCATGTCAAGAACGGTGGAGAAGCTCATCGAAATGCAAAATGGATGCATCTGTTGCACGCTGCGTGAAGACCTGCTCGTTGAAGTTCGCAAATTGGCGATGACCAAGCAGTTTGATTATCTGCTCATCGAATCAACTGGCATCTCGGAACCTTTGCCGGTCGCAGAGACCTTTACATTTGCAGATGAAGCCGGCCAACAACTGGCCGACGTGGCTACGTTGGATACGTTGGTTACCGTCGTTGATGCTAAGAATTTCTTAAAAGACTGGCAGAGCGAAGAAGCCTTGCATGCCCGGAAGTTGGAGCTTGATGCCAGCGATGAGCGGACGATCGCGGACTTGCTGGTGGAACAAATCGAATTCGCAAATGTGTTGGTGATCTCAAAAGCCGATTTGGTCTCGCTCGATCAGTGTTCGCGCTTGATCCAGATTTTGAACCATCTTAATCCGTCCGCATCGGTGATCGTTGCGCAACACGGGCATGTCCCACTCAAGGCCGTACTCGGCACGGGGCGCTTCAATTTTGAAGCAGCGGCGGCGGCGCCCGGCTGGATGAAAGAATTGCGTGGCGAGCATATTCCGGAAAATATCGAATATGGAATTT
>JAYWHS010000887.1:0-2515 GCA_043777635.1 Kofleriaceae bacterium
ACGTTTGCGAGGCGGCGCTGCAATCCACGCAAAAGTTTTGTTGCCCGTACACCGCCTCGGGCGCGGGCCGCCGCGATTTCTGCCTCCAGTGCGCGCCCCTGTCGGGCGAGTTTGGCCGCCGCTGCTGCGTCGCGTTTAGCTTGCTGGAGGAACTCGGCCGCCTTAATGATGCTGCGCCAGTCAACTTTTTCGATGGTAACGGTGAGTTTGCCGGTGATTTCGATTTTGGTCGTGGTGCTGCCATCCGGGAAGAAAAACGACGTGATGTCACCGGCCAAGCCCAGCGAAAATGTACCGAGCGAGAGTTCCATTTTCTTGAGATCAAATTTAATCGGTTCAAATTCGGTGGTTACTGCGACGCCTGGCCATAGCGAAGTTTTGCTGCCGGTCTTGAGTAGCGACATCGTAAAATCACCTAGCGACGCAATAAATTTGCCGCGCCCAACGGTGATCGCTTTCCGTTGTGCCGCAAGGAACTTTGCTTCATAGGTTGTATCGCCAAGTTGGCCTTTGGCTTGGGCGACGGAGTTATTGCGTTTGACTTTGAATTGGCACACCGCTCTGACCTCGGGGCCGGCCTCAACATTGATCTCAAATACGCTGTCGGTGCGGTAGTCGGCACGTTTGGCCGAGGCAGGTTGCACCGCCACAGCGGGTGCCGGCGGACCGTTCCGCTTGGGCACCGGCGGCCCGTAGATAAGGGATGGCGCAGCAACTCGCGCTGGAGGACCAAACGACAACGCATCTTCCGGTGTACATACTTGTGCTGGCTCTGCCACTTGCCCGCCAGTCGAGGCGGCGGCCGAGGTCGTTTTCGGTCCAAAGCCTTCACTATCGACCCGGGTGCGTTGGCCCACCTGCGGCGCAGGTGCGGCGATCGGCTCCGGCACCTCGACCTTAGGTGCCGCTTCGAGCCGCGAGGCATAACCCGCGAACTCGCTCACAGCCCACCCCTCGACGCCACGCCACGCGCACCCACCGGCCACCAACAACAAGGCATGTCATGCATCGCCGGCCTATCGGCTCCCTACGGCCACAGTTGCGCGTCATCGTGCGAAATCTTCTAGTTTGGGCTGCGGCGAGTGCCCGTGCGAAAGAATGTCGATTTTTAGTTAATTCGCGCAACATGGCGCGGCCTGCGTCGATAGGCGCGCTTAGCTCGGATCATGTTGACGAGAGACGAAAATTGGAGCGATAGGTTCGTAGCCACACCGTCGCCTGCTAGTATCGCCGGGGCTGGTGGCTGGCGTGGGATGCGAACGATTGCGGAACTTAAACTGGATATGGATGGGACTATGGTGAGACGCGGACTACCCAACTTGCTCGCGCTAGCAGCACTGATATGTGCGTGGGCGTTCGTCGTCCCGCGGGCGCATGCTGAGCGCTATGTTTTTGAAGCCTACGACGGTGCGCGGCCGCGTGAAGCAGCTGTCGTGATGCCCTTGGTGCGCCGCGAACTGAGCAAGACCGATTTTCAAGCTGACCCCGCGATTCTCGCCAAAAAATTTGCTGACCATCAATTTCGCCCTGGCATCGCCGATGCGGCGTACACCGCCGAGCGATTCGACAACGATGTTGCGGCTGGGATGGCCGCGTGGTCCGACGCTAATTTTGCCAAAGCGGCCGAGCGGCTCGAACGTGCGCTGACCTTAGTGCGGGAAAATCCGATGCTGCTGGTGCGTGAAATCAAAACTCGCAATTTGGTCATGCGCGCACTGTTGCGCTTAGCGTTGACCAGTCGGCGCTATGCCGACACGTTGGCGCGCCAACCGGCTCGCAATGCCAAGGCTCAAGCGAAAATCGATACCGCTCTGCGGGTTGCGCAAGCCCGACACACAACGGCGATGACTGAATTGATTCGCACCTTTGGTAAGACGGCGATTACTGCAGAAACGTTTGGGGCCGAAGCCGCCGAGCAATTTCGTGATGCTGTGGGCGCCCTGCAGAATCAGGGGACGGGGCAAATGTTAGTGACCGCGAGCGATGCAACGTTGACGTTGTACCTCAACGAACAATTTGAGCCCAACTTACTGGGGCATGTGCGCGCCAACCTCGCACCTGGTGTGTATCGCATTCTGGTGCAAGCCCGCGATCGTGAAACTCGCGAGTATTCGATTACCGTCGTCGCTAACACGCTGGCACAACTTGATATTCAAATGACCGCCGATAATCTTTTTACCACCGATACCTGGGTTGGGTTCCATGATGTCGGGACTGGCACGACATCGGAGGGCGAACTTGCCGCCGCGATCCTCAAGCTCCAGCCAACCCAGACCGAGGTGATCGTCATGACCGTGGTGCCTCGCGTCAGCAATATCGCCGTCTATGCAACAAAGTATCACGTGCCCACCGGCCGGCTGATTTGCCGTGGGTTGGTGGAACTCGACCGGGTGGTTGCGAGCAAAACCAGTAGCGATCGACTAGGGCAACTGGTGGCATTTTTACGTGGCAGCAACGAAGCGCCGCTGCAGGCTGTGACGATCGAAAAAGATACGCGGGCTAACCCAGCGGCAAC
>JAYWHS010000888.1:0-2514 GCA_043777635.1 Kofleriaceae bacterium
GCGCTTGCGCATGCCAGCGCCTTGGGCGAACGCATCGTTTCGGTTGAGGCTGTAAGCGAGTTGGCGTTGGCGCGTGACGAATGGGTTGCGCTCGAAGCGCGTCCATCGGATGGCCGTAGCGCGAATATTGGGATGGCGGAGCTCGTCAACAAAGCCGTGCGCATGCATCCAGATCGACTTATCGTCGGCGAAGTGGTTGGTGCCGAAGCGTTTGATCTCGCTACCGCGTTAGCGTCCTCGGTTGATGGCGCGGTTGCTGCGGTAGCTGGCGAAGGTGCAGTTGCCGCGCTTGGGCGGCTGGCACTGTTGGCGCGCACCCATGGTGAGCTGGCCGAGGGTGTGGCCCGCGAGATCGTTGCGCATGCGTTTGAAGTTGTGGTCCATGTGGGCCGCGGCAGCGACGGCAAAATGCGCGTACTGTCGATCGACGAAGTGCTCAGTGGCGGTGATCACGGCTTTGAAGTGGCGAACTTGTTTGGTCATCGCGATGGCCAATTTAGTTCTAGTGGTCAAAAGCCACGCTTCGAAGCGTAGTGCCTCGCAGCGACAGCCAACCGCATGGCCGGCACATCGCAGTGCTACACTGCGGCCATGGGAATGTCGAACGCTGCTGCAGCAACTGGTCCGATCGTAAGTATCAACCCCGCCACCGGGGTTGCACTAGGCAGTGCGCCCGAACTGTCGTCGGCCGAAGTGCAAACGTTGGTGTCGCGCGCCCGCATCGCGCAACAGGCGTGGGCCGCGCTGCCTCTGCCAGTTCGCTGTGAGCGCATCGGACGTTTTGCCGATGTGCTAATGGCGCGCAGCGAAGAAGTCATTGACTTAATTGTCGCTGAAGTTGGCAAGACCCGGCTCGAAGCCTTGGGCACCGAAGTCGTGATCGTGGCCAATCTTGTACGGTACTTTGCCAAACGGGCACCTGAAATTCTGGCGCACAAGCCTATTCCGTTGCACTTGTTGCGGCATCGCGCCAGCTACTTGCACTACGTACCGCGTGGAGTGGTCGGTATTATTGCACCTTGGAATTTTCCGTTTTCAATTCCAATTGGCGAATCGCTGATGGCGTTGCTGGCCGGCAATGCAGTGGTGTTGAAGCCATCGGAGGTCACGCCGCTCATCGCACTCAAGGCGCAAGAACTTATGCTTGCAGCCGGGATCCCGGCCGATCTGTTCGCGGTTGCGACGGGGCGGGGCAGTGTTGGTGCTGCGCTGATCGATAGCGGCATCGATTATTGCGTGTTCACCGGTTCGGTGGCGACCGGCAAAAAGGTTGCCGCTGCATGCGGCGAGCGCTTGATTCCTTGCACGTTGGAATTGGGCGGCAAAGCGCCAGCGATTGTCTGTGCCGACGCCAATCTTGACCGCGCAGCACAAGCGATTGTGTGGGGTGGGTTCGCCAATAGTGGTCAAATTTGCGCATCGGTCGAACGGGTCTATGCGCATCGTTCGATTCATGACGAGCTGGTGGCGCGGATCGTGAAACTTACCAGCACGCTGCGCCAAGGTGATGCGTCGTCGCCCGATGTAGATGTCGGTGCTATGGCCTGGCAGCGTCAGGTTGACAGCGTTGCCGCGCTGGTGAAACTAGCGATTGCCCAAGGCGCGAAACTTGAATGTGGCGGTACTGCAAGTTCGGTCGGGCAGTTTTACGCACCGACGGTGCTCACCAACTGCACCCAGAGTATGGACATCGTGCGCAAAGAAATCTTTGGTCCGGTGTTGCCGATTATGGCGGTTGACAGCGATGACGACGCTATCGCGAAAGCCAACGATTCCACGTTGGGGTTGTTGGCCTACGTGTTTTCGCGTGATCGCGATCGTGCGCAAGCAATTGCCGAACGCATCGACGCTGGCACGGTCATGATCAATGACGTGCTCAACACCTACGCATGTCCCGAAACTCCGTGGGCCGGGGTGAAACAAAGTGGCATCGGCAAAACTCACTCCGATGACGGCCTGCGCGATTTATGCAGCACCCGGCACGTGAACTACGATCGCGTCGCACTACCGAAAGAATTGTGGTGGTACCCGTATCGCGAGTCAACGTATCGAGTGTTGCTCAAGTGCGCCAAGCTATTGTTTGGCGCGCGACCGTGGCGCAGCTGAGTTGCGTGGATGCATTCGCGATCGATCGGCATCCCGCCTTGCTGTTGGCCTCATGGCAGAACGCCGCGCATCAAACCAAATCATTGATGCAACGCGCGTAGTCGATCGGTTCACCAGTCCATTTCGATGCGTTGGTGTTGGCCGTGATGGCAAGCGCTGCATGCGCAGCGTGCAACGCAGCGAGGCCACGTAGCGCTGCAGTGTGGTCCGGCGTGGTGCGCGCTGGCTGTGCTTCAATGAGGCGGTTGCGCTGGTCGAAAAAGTCCCAGCCATTGCTACCGTCGGCTTCAACCCGACAGCCGCCTTCGTGCAACAGCGTATGGTGGGCACTACACAACAACATGAGATTCGCCAGCGCCGTTTCGCCACCGTTGGCCCAGTGCTTGATGTGATGACCGTCGACGTAAC
>JAYWHS010000889.1:0-2512 GCA_043777635.1 Kofleriaceae bacterium
CCAATGGTTCGACGGCAATGAGTTGAGTTCTGCAGATAATGAAGGCAGGGCACGGAAGCGGCGGGCACCGGCCACCACCAAGATGGCAGGTGACTGTGATGGAGCGTCTGGAGTGCCCGGTTCAAAGCACCCCAAGTGGTTCATTCCGGGCCTTCGCGACGAGCGCAAATCAACTGGCTCGGGTGGCGCGACAGTCGCGAGGGAACGGTCACCCTGCCATCGCAGGGGGTAGGTGCCTCGACGCTGGCTTCATGCCACCACCAAGTCCAACAGCATCACCAGATCATCGTTACGTTCAACAACGTCACTAACAGTTGTCCGGTTTGCGGACTTGCGGACTTGCGGACTTGCGGACTTGCGGACTTGCGGACTTGCGGACCAATGGATCGACGGAGCCATGATCAGTTCAGCCCTCAATCGTCATCGTCGTCGGTATCATCCTCGGGCGGGCCATTTTTCTCCAACGCCGCCGCTTTCGCTTCGCGCCGGAGCGTCACTCGCCATGCTGCAAGAATCGACAAATTGTAGAGCACGATCATTGGCATCGCCATGAACAGCTGCGAAACCACGTCGGGCCCCGGCGTTAAAATCGCGCCGATGATGAACGCCACCACGATAAACCAGCGATTGAACTTCCATAGGCTGCGATGTGTAACCATGCCAACCAGCGCCATCACATAGATCACCAACGGCAACTCAAACACACCGCCGAACGCCAACATCGTGTTGCGAGTTTGGTCCATGTATTCGGTCATCACCAAATTGGCGCGCTGATTAGCGTCGATGTAACCGAGCATAAACCGGAACAACGCAGGCAATACAAAGTAGTAACAAAACACTGCGCCGCCGACGAAGAACATCGCCGACACCACGCCGAAGGCCACTCCTAATCGCCGCTCACGTTTGTACAGCGCCGGTGCAATGAACTTCCACAGTTGATAGAAAATGAACGGCGACGCCACAAAGATGCCAGCCCATAACGACACCGACATATAGACCCAAAACGGCTCCGTCACCGACGAGAACACCATGTACGGCTCGCCGCGCGCTGGGTTTTCCCGCCACGCTGCAAACAATGGCGCCCGCAACCATTGGTAAATTTCGACTGAGTAGAAGTACGCACCGACCACGCCAATTACAAACGCAATCGCAGCGTTGCGGACCCGGTCGCGCAACTCCACCAGATGCGACATGAAGGGCATCCGGCCTGCTTCAAGATCTGCGCTAGGCTTGGGCTTGTTTGCACCTGGCTTGTTTGCACCTGGCTTGTTTGCACCTGGTTGGGTCGGCCCAGGCTTCGTCGCAGCAGCACTTTTGCCAGCAGCGCTCACTAGCTAGGCTTTCTTAACCTGGTCATCGACACTCCGCGATGGCGCGAGCGAGCCGGTTGGGCCCCGCTCCGAGCCTTCGCTCGTTCGCTCCACAGTTGGGCCCCGCTCCGAGCCTTCGCTCGTTCGCTCCACAGTTGGGCCTGACAGCATTGAACCTTTGGCGATCGATCCAGATGCCGGGCGAATCAGCGCCGCAACCGCTGCATCGGCGGCTCGGTCTTCATCGGTCGTAGCACTCAACGTGCTAGCCGCAGCGGCCTCACCGACAACCTCGGGCAAGCTAATTGCTCCAGCAGCCGCAGGTTCCGGTTGAGTCACCGGCAGGGTATCGGCCGCGTTGCTAGCCACTTCGACCCCGGCGTTTGTGTCATCGCCCACAACCGCACCGCTCGCCACAACTTCGTCATCATCATCGTCGTCGACATCACTGGTCACGCCATTGGCCACGGCGATCGCGCTGGCTTGGGCCAGATTTTTTTTCGGCCGTACCGGGGCGTCTTCACCACGCAGTGCGCTTTTGATATCGCGCAGGGCGCCGCCAAATTGTTCGTCGGCTTCAAACGTTTCTTGGATGTCCCGGGTCGACCGTTTTAGGTCGCGGATGCCCTTGCTGATCGATTTGGCCGCCTCCGGAAGCTTATCCGGGCCCAAAAAGATGAGGGCCACTATCAAGATCACAATGATCTCGGTTCCGCCCATTCCGAACATGCCGCGAGCATAGCACCACCGCTCGGTCGTGGCCTAGGCTGCTCACAAAAACAACCGGCTTAAACCAGCTTAAAATAGACGCATTTGTTCAGGTGGGCCTAACACGGTGCCGCCAATTGCTTGAGCCACCGTCGTGGCGCAGCGACCAGTCACATATACCGTCTGCGCGCGACTCGCAGCGATCCATTCCAACAACGCATCGCGATCAGCTGCCGCCGCCCAGGCCAGGCCAAAATCGACCCCATGCGCAGCGACCAGAGCCTTGTCGTGGGCTTCACCCGACAGCCACAACGTTGCTACCGATCGTTGCTTGAGCAGAGGCAGCAACGCCGCACGCGCCGCCAACGGCCAGACGATCACGTTGCCTCGGGTGGCGCTCGCTAGCGGCGGTACCAGCAAGCCAAGATGCACCGTGGCCCCGCGCTGCGCGGTCAAGCGAATCGAGCGATGCGCTGCGACCACCCAGCGATCGT
>JAYWHS010000890.1:0-2511 GCA_043777635.1 Kofleriaceae bacterium
CGACTCGCTAGCCGGGCTACTCCGCCAGTAGCTGCGCCACGATCGCAGGCAATTGATCATAATCGGCGGCAAAAGCTTCCGAGGCGCGGAACCGTTCGCTGCCCTCGTTATTGGTGTTTGACAAACAAGGCCGCGAACGTTTCCGCGCGTCGGAAGCTTTTGCCGCCGATTATGATCAATTGCCTGCGATCGTGGCGCAGCTACTGGCGGAGTAGCCAGGCACACAACGGTGCCTAGCGCGTCGGCGTCATCGCGACGTCGACCACCGCCGCAGCAAATGCACTTGCTGCCGCTTCGCATGCAGCTAAGTCGCCGGGGCGCACGCCGGTGAGATATGCACAAGCAAAGTTGGTTGGCGTTGGCGGAGTAATGATTTTGATGGCTCGCACGTCGGCCGATTTGAGCGCCGCATCAAGGGCCACTAGAAACTCAATCGGCGGGGCCACTAGGTAGGCAACAGGTTCACCGACCGCAACGCCAAGTTCCGCCCCGAGATAACGGCCGACAGCGCTAATGACATGCGGAAATACCGTGATGGTGCCTTTGCCATCGGCGTCGTAAAAGCACGCGTCATGCGCTAAGCAGCGCAGCGTTGCCGTGATGCCGTCGTCGATCATTTGCGGATCGGCGGCGGCCAGCACGCCCATCACTTCACCTGACAAACGGCCGCTCGCGTGCGCGGCACCAGCGTAAAAACTCTGGCCAAACACCACGTCAGCATCGGATTGTTTGGTGGCTTCATCGAGGGCGACATACAACGCGTCGTCTTGATCACACGTAATGATACCAAGCGAGGTGTGGCGCTGTGGATCGGCGCCGTACGCGCGTAGCACGTCAACACTTGCATTCGGAATGCGCCGGACCGCGAGGACCTTAGGCAAAATCGGTTCAAGCATGTTGTTGTCCCTTCGCAGCGATTCGGTTGAGCAACTTATGCATCACGGACCACCAAGCGTTCGCGAACTTGCGGTGCGCGGTATTCACGGCCACCAGCGCCAATGCCGGTTAAATCAAGTTTTACGCCGCTGACGCCTTGCGCGATCATGGCCGCCGCCAACGCTGCGAGCCGAGGTGCCGCTTCTTCTGGCGACACACCGCGCGCGTGTAAATTGCTCATCATGTTGCGGTCACCGTCCGTGTTACCGATTTTGGGACCAAACACAGCATACGCTGACAAACCATCGCCAGTGCCCAAGCCGGGCCGCTCACCGCACAGCATGATGGCAACTTTAGCTCCAACTTCGGCGCCGATTTCATCTTGCAACCACACCCGCGCAAACTTGGCACATACCGGCGTGCCGACCTTTAATCCGCGGGCTTCACATGCTGCTTTGGTTGCGGCGAAGAGTTGTTCCCCGCTGCCCATGCAGGCAATTGCCGACAGCCCATCGGCTAAAATCAATTGCACATCACAGCCACGCTGGGCATCTTTGCGCAACCGCGCCAGTGAATCAGGATGCAGCCGACGTCCGAGATCCGGACGCAATAAAAACTCCCGGTGCGTAGTCGCCTGCGACTGCAACGGTAAAAAGCCGTGTTGCGCCGCCCACTCTTCGGGTAGCTCAGTAGCCACCGCAGCGTGGGCCACGGCTAATTCAGCTTGAAACTGCAACACCACGTCGGTGGCATAGCGAGTGCCAACATGGCCAATACCCAGCAAGGCCGTGGTGTGTTGCGCCGACGCCGCAGCCATCGACGAAGTGGTCTCGCGTGCCGCGACATATACGCGGGCCGGCGGAGCTTGCACCTTCGGCAACGGAGCCATGCGCGTTTGCGGTGCGGTATGGCCCAGCCCTCGCCGGACTTCCGTCATTAACGCGCGAGTGCGGCTCATCGCAGCACTCCAACGTCACCAAACCGCGGGCCAGGTTTGCCACCAACCCAAATGCCTTTGCGATCCAACCAGGCATCAAATTCCGGCGTCGCAGATTTGCCCAACAGCGACCGCACCGACGCAATATCGTGAAAGCTAGTGGATTGATAATTGAGCATGATGTCGTCGCCTACCGGCAAACTCATCAAGTAGGTGCAGCCCGCTGCCGCCAATAACACCTTAAGCGACTCCAACTCATCTTGCGACATGCTGGCGTGATAGGTGAAGCACGCATCGCAGCCCATCGGCAGCCCGAGTAGCTTGCCCATAAAGTGATCTTCGAGGGCCGCCCGGGTAATCTGCGGCCCGTCTTCCAAATATTCAGGGCCGATGAAGCCGACGACGGTGTTGACTAAAAACGGCGCATACCGTCGAGCCAAGCCGTAGGCCCGCGCTTCGACGGTGACTTGATCGGCGCCGTGATGCGCTTGCGACGACAGCGCTGAACCTTGGCCGGTTTCAAAATACATTTGGTTCGGGCCTTTGGTCGAACCGCGCGCTTTCATCATAGCCGCTGCTTCGTCGAGCAGCGCCACACTAATGCCAAACGCTGCGTTGGCACCTTGGGTCCCGGCGATCGATTGAAACATCAGGTCCATCGGGCAACCCAATGCCAATGCTTTCATCTGCACCGTGAT
>JAYWHS010000891.1:0-2510 GCA_043777635.1 Kofleriaceae bacterium
CGGCAAAAACTGCGTTACTGGCGCACCATGAGCGATGATGCCGTCGCCAAATGCATCAAAGATCCAATGTTGCTGACCCAAGCCTCGGCGCTGGCCACCATCGATTGTGTGCGTGCTGATCCAACCGACCCATTCTCACAATTTCGCCATGATCACTTAGGCATTTACACTACCGCAGCGTCGTCAAAGTGGTTTGAGTTTGCATTCTGGCGCGCCTATAACGACGGCACCACCGCGTGGCAAACCAAGTTCGCCGAATGGAAAACCGAAGTGACGATGCCGAAACAAGGCAAGATCACCGCGTTGCCATTGTTGACCCAAGAAGATTTCGACATCGTTGCCGAATACTTCGCGCGCGGCTTGCCAATGCTCGACCAAATTCTGCCAACCGAACAAGAAGGTCCCGACACCTGCACGGCGGGCATTTCGGCCGACGTGGCCAATGTGATGAACGACGTGGCGCTCACCGGCTGGCGGCAAATTCACAAAGACAACCAACTCGCCATGCTGGGTTGCCAAGGCCAGACCGATCCCCGGTTGTGCTTGAGCACCTACCCGTTAGCCACCACAATTGTTGCCGACGCCAATTGGGACATCGCGGGTCTTGGCGCTATGCGCGTGCTCAAAGAACTCAACTACCGCACATCATATTGGTCGCGTGGCTCAGCCGACGGCCGGTTCTTTGGCACGGGCGGCGGAGCCAGTAGCTCGGGCAGCGTCGTCGATTTACAAGTTGGCAACGTCATTCCGGTTGCAGCGCCGTATGACCCTGGTTTTTTTCCTGACAACCAAGCCTGGATGTTCCAAACCACCGCAGCAGGTGGCCCACGGGTTTGTTCGCAAAGCTTGTTAACCGCCAACTCGCTGGCCAATCCGGCGAGCATCAGCTTTTCTGAGCCGGAGTGCGGGGCCACCAACGCTGGGCTGTACCAACACGTTGGCCGCGCCACCGAAACCGGCGGCGACTACTTCATCGTGAGCGGTTGCTGGCAAGGTGACCCTGCCAACGGCGTGCAACGCAGCGATCCACCAACCACCCGCGATCAGCGCTGCGAATTAGAATTTGATCCGTTGGTGTTCAACGGCACCACGTTTGTCGAAGGCACACCGACGGTAATCCCAACGCCGTTTGAAGGTGACACAGTTATTTCGCCGAGTTCCAAACTTGTGGTGAGCCGCGTAGCCGGTCCTAACGGTTCGCAATTGGGCTACGTCCTGCGCAAAGTGAACAAAACTGCGACGGCAAATGGCTACACCATTACCGCACCTGAAATTGCGCGGTACTGCGTTGCCGGTGCCAAGCCGGCCTTTTCGTATGACGATCGTTGGCTGATCTATCATCACTACATCGGCAATGCCGATGCGGTTTCGTTGGGCTTCACCAGTTCGGATGACCCAGGTTTTGCGCAATACAAAACCAAAGGCGCGTCCAACGTTTACGTACTCGATTTGCGCACCGGCGTGCGCACGCGAATTACCAACATGCAGCCTGGCCAATACGCGTTGTTCCCTAACTTCCGCGCCGATGGCTGGATCTACATGCTGGTCAAAGATCGCAATCGCAATGTTGAATCGGTCGTCGCTAGCCCAGCTAGCCTGATGCTCGAACAATAGCGGTTACAACTTGCGAGCAGCCGCAAGAAATGTTCGGTACCGCATCGTGGCTCGTTCATGCACATGAATCGCCCATTCGGCTTCGCCGGTGCCGACGCAGCGCAAGCCGAGATTGCCTGGGTCTTGCGGGCCCAAGATGCGCTCTAGCTCAGCTTGCGACGAGCCACCCATCGGTCCGCGTTGGGTGTGACCGCCGATCCATGATTCAAACGGCGTTGCCACCGAGCTCCAATCGAACGGCGACGCGATGAGCGCGTGGCCGCCGGAGTCCAATACCCGTGCAACTTCACTGAGGTGATTGATTGGATAGGCCATGCAATCGATGAGATTAAGACTCAACGCACCTTGAGCGATGCCTTGCGCAAACGGCAACGCAGTGGCGTCGCAGGCCCAAACCGCGATGCGTTCTTGGATGTTGGCAGGTAACTCAATTGCAATTTCTCGTCGGTCATACACCACGCCAACCCGGCGCAGGTCGTAGCGCACGGTGCCGGTGGCGAGCAGGTCAGCAAATGCCCGCAGCATGCCCAGATTGAGATCTAGCGCTGCCACCAGGCCAGCGCCAGCGCGCACCAGTTCAACGGCACTACGGCCGAGAGAACAGCCGACATCAAGCCAAATGCTCGACGGGTTTGGCGCAGGTGCGAGAGCGAGCGCAGCGCGACTAAGCTCACTGGCACCATGCGACGCATCGGCCCAATGCGCATGTGCATACGCGCCAATGCGATAGCGATCGCGCTCGTACACCGAATCAGGCCCGGCGCAGTCGGCCAAAAAACTCGCTGCGTACGGTGACACATCAGTGCGCTGCAGCAAGGCTGGCAGTTGATTGCGCACCACCTCGCGCACATTGGCCATAATCAACGGAATGCCGTCAAGAATCGGATACTCAAACT
>JAYWHS010000892.1:0-8464 GCA_043777635.1 Kofleriaceae bacterium
CTGGCCAATGCAGGTCAACGTGCTGCGGTGCAAGCCTTGCTTGCGCAAGCGGGTCGGCAACATATCGGACCGGCGCAAGCGGCGTATCTGCGTGCGGTCACGGAATTTCGCGCTGGCGATGATAGCGCTGGTGACGCGGCGCTAGTTGCCGCGCGTCGATCGATCAAGTTTGATTCGCGTCAGCTCGGCTTGATCGATCGGGCTGGCGCAGAGTTGCGCGGTCAACCGATGCAGCTTGAGCCTGCGTTACGTGCGGAACTCGATGCCATCGCACTAGCGCCGTTGAAGTTGCCGACCCGGCGCCAGGTGACCCGCCTCATTGTCGCGCCGATTATTTTGCTGGTGGTTGGGTTGTGGTTCGCTGCGCAGCAATGGTTGATTGGTGCAGGCGACGACGCTGCGGGTTATGTTCGGGCCGGTGCAGTTGCCATTGGGCTACTCGATGAGGGCCAGTGGTGGCGCTTGAGCAGTTCGATCTTTGTTCACATCGGCTTTAGTCATGTGATGCTTAACTGTATTGCGATATGGGTAATCGGCCGGGTCGCAGAAACGATTTTCGGACGAACCCGCACGCTCGCGACGTTTTTCGTCGGTGGCTTGGTCGGTGCGGCTGCCGCTTATTGCACGATGGCCGCCGGCATCGCAGCCGGTGCATCGGGCGCAGCGCTAGGCATGCTCGGCGCTGTTGCCGCAGAGCTAGTGTGGCATCGGCGTCGCTACCCTGACGCATGGCGGCGAGGCATCAGCGGCGTTTTACTGGTAGTCGCGTTGGCGCAGTTTGCTGCCGACTTCGCCTTGCAAGGTGGGATTAATTGGGCCCACCTTGCCGGTTGGACCGCCGGTGTCGTTGTCGGCGCTGGGTGGACGCCGCACGGGCCAATGCAGCCCTTGCGTACCTGGACCGCGCGCATCGTAGTGGTGCTCGCGTTACTTGCGTTGGGGTGGGCGGTGGTCGAAGTGGGCCGCCACAATCTGAACGAACTTTATGCTGCACGCCCAACACGGCAAGTAACGCAGGGCGCGCTTACCGTGACGGTGCCACGTGCGGTGCAAGTTGCCCCAACGTCGATTTCCGATCGGGATTTTGATATTGCGCTACATCTAAGCGAAGCTCGCACGGTAGCGCCTGCGCTAGCGCTTGCACAATGGATTGTCCACGAAGAACAGCTCGCTCATGATCAACAACTAATGCTGCGGTCAGTACCGCAACGGCTGGCCCTGGCCGCACCGTGGATTTGGAGTGAGTTTGTTGCAGCAGACGCGGCTGGGCGCGCAACCGGACGTCGGTTGATTGTATTTGCGCGATCGCTGGCCACCGGTGACACGGTAGTTGGATCGCTGTACGTGTCGGAGTGGTTTGCTGCGACGGCGCCCGAGGCATTGCGGCGTATGTTGCAGTCCATCACGGTTACCAGCACCGAAAACTTGCCCGCAGCAGTGCCGTAGCCAACCATTGCCAACATGCGGTTGATCTTCGTACTTGGCGGTCTTGGCGCGACCAGCGCTGCGTCGGCCAGCACAGGCGCAGCCCACGCCGACACGACGGCTGCGACGTGTCGCGCCGAACTCGATGCGCGTAAGATTGTCTACAAGCGCATCACCCGCAAAGGCATTGCGAATGCGATCGAAGTGACCTCGGCCCTTGGTGGCATCATGTACGCTAGTGACGGCGCTGGCCTCATTTTGGATTGTTCACTTGCGGTTTCCCTCGACGAAGCCGGTGGCTACCTCACGGCATTGGGCTTCTCACAGGCATATTTTAGTGGGGCATATTCGCGTCGCAATGTGCGCGGCACCAATCGGCCGTCGAAACATTCGTTTGGGTTGGCCATTGATGTGCATCGCTTCACGGGTGCGCAACTTGGCACTGTTCGGGTCGATCGCGACTTTGAACAAGGGCTTGGCGATCAACTTGATTGCATCGGCGCTCCGCTGACCGAAGCTGGTGCGGCTTTAAAGATTGCGCAATGTCAGTTGGTCAACAGCGGTTTGTTCTCGTTGGTGCTGTCACCGGATTACGATGACGCGCACTACGACCACTTTCACTTGGAGGTCGTGCCGTGGGATCAACGTGCAACGTTGCGCGCGATCAAACCCGCGCAGTGGTGACGGTCAACGTGAGGTGAGCGTCACCAAGGGTTCGCCCATTTTTGCGGATTTTTTGCAACCTTGTAAAATGGACCGGCGTCAAAGTGACTCAACTTTCGAAACGAGTTCATATGAAAACGACCACTTTGCTCACTTCTGTTCTTTTGTCGGTAGCCATCGCCGCTGGATGCGGCAAAAAAGATGCGCCGAAGGCTCCAACTAAGGTTGAAGCAACTGCCACCATGGACATCGTGGACACCGCCGTTGCTGCCGGGTCGTTCAAGACCTTAGCTGCAGCCCTCACGGAAGCCGGCTTAGTCGATACGTTGAAAGGCGCCGGGCCGTTCACCGTGTTCGCTCCGACTGACGAAGCCTTTGCCAAGTTGCCGCCGGGCACCGTCGAGGCACTGCTAAAAGACAAAGCTAAGTTAACAGCGATTTTGACCTACCACGTCGTCGCAGGCAAAGTGCTAGCCAAAGACGTGAGCACCATGACTTCTGCGAAAACCGTCAACGGTGCAGACGTTGCCATCGATGCATCAGCCGGCGTGAAGGTTGGCGGTGCTACTGTTGTCAAAGCGGATATCGAAGCGAGCAACGGCGTGATTCACGTCATCGATACCGTTCTTATGCCACCAATGTAGTCGGCGGTTGTTGGGTGAGTGCTACGTGGGCGCGCCGTAGCGCGATGAACAAGACCACCAACGACCAGATGAGCCACGCGGTAGCCCACAACCATTGTGCCCACGCTGCTTGGGTGCCAAAGGTTAAGTTAGCCATGGTGGCTGCATCGGAACCACCAGCCAATTGGCCATTGATCATCATAGCCGGTCGGTACAAAACTCGAATATCGAGCAGCGCATTTACACACGCTTGAGCTGCGAAAATGTGCAAAGCTAACAAACGCCAACGTCCGGGTAACACCAACCCACACGCGGCAATGGCTGCACCGATAAGCGTCATCCCGATCAAGCCAAACTGATTTGCGACCGTGAGCCAAGTTGACACCAGCACCACCGCAGCGAGTAACGCCAGGCTACGACGCGCTTGCTGCTCGGTCGGCGTAGCCCACAACAACGCAGCCCCCATCAACGGCGTGCCCATGTATCCTGCCGCAGCGATGATGGGGGCGCCGATGGCCCCGGCAGGACCGCTGCCGTAGGACAAGCCACTGGTGTCCTGGTAGATCAACATTCGATCAAACCCCGCGCCAGTCAACAACATAGCAATGCCGTGGGACAGCTCGTGAAACCACGTTGCCAGCAATTTCATCGGATACAGAGCCAACCCGCCGAAGGGCAGGTTGCACACCAGCAGGGACAGCAGCAAAGCAATGAGAAATGGGCTAGGCGGGTGTGGTTTCGCCACGCTATTTCTCAGGCTTATTTTTTGGTTTGACCGATGCGGGCTCGGTCGGCCGCAATACTTTTTGCGCGGGCATTGAAGTTAGGCTATCCGGCGGCAGTTCGGCTGGATCAAACAATCCGTCCACCAGGTTCGTGGTGACCTGGGTTGCTCGGTCTTTCACCTTGGTCCCCAAGCGCACCAAGTCTTCTGGGTCGAGAATCTGAAAGAGTGCGTCGGTCGGTTTTCTAGCCAACGCGTAGAGATCGGTTGCGCGTATCGGAGATGCCCCGCCGCATGTGACTCCAACCAACGCACCACAGGTTGCACCGGCGACTAGCCCCGCCATGCCTGTCCAGATCCAGGTGGCATGCGCAGGAGTGAATAGTTCACCGGCTACAGCTGCAATAACGGCTAAGCCGATCCCGGCAACGGCATGCGTTGCCGCAGCCACGTAGGTTGAACGTAGTCGGCCGCCGCGGCCACGTATGCTAGCATTGGCAGCGACACGGCCAATGCCGCCTGCAGTCAGCAGCGCCGCCACGCCAGCAAAGGTGGCGGTAAGTCGCAAAAGATGCATAAACTCGCTAGGTGCCAACAGTTTTTGCCGCCCCAACCACCAAAGTGCACCAGTAAAAGCCGGTACTTCGACGATCGCGCCCACAACCAAACCCTTGAAAAATCCCCATCGTGGCGAAATCAAAGGGATTTCGCTTTGGGAAACGGTTTGGGGCAGGTCATCGCTCATGGGGAAGAAAACCTACGAGTGAGCGTAGCACGTAAAGGACACGAACCGTACGGTGTACACTGTCCCCCAAGGAACGACGCATGAGCGCAACCCAACCCAGAGCCTACGCAGCCGCCCATTTCGCCCTGGAATTGGATGGCAAAGAGCGCAACGATATCGGTCTGTTTCGCTCCATTGAAGGTGGCGGCGTGCGAGCTGATGCTATTAGTTACGCCGTTGGCGGTAGCTACGACCGCATGAAGCAGTTGGGCAAACCCAAGTTTGAAGATATCAAACTGCAAGTGGGTATGGCTATGTCGCAGCCGTTCTACAAATGGATTGAAGAATTTTTTACCGGCATTGCGACACGCAAAGATGGCGTTATCGTCGCGGCGGATTTTTATTACGTTGAACGTGCGCGACGCAAATTCACTGCGGCCTTGATTAAGGAAATTGCATTTCCCAAGCTTGATGCAGCTGACAAAAACGCAGCGTATATGAACGTTGGTTTGTCGGTCGAAAATATGGAGTTTGAAGCGCCAAAGGAGCCACGTAAGCTGCAACCGCCGCAAGGTTTTGATCAGCAAAAGCTTTGGACCGCGTGTAATTTTTCGATGACGATCGACGGCTACGAAGAAGCGTGTCGACGCATAAGCAAAGTTGATGGGTTTACGATTAAACAAAACATCATCGAACATAACGTTGGTGGCCAACGCGCTGCTCTCAAGATTCCGAGCGCGATAGAATTTCCGAACTTGTCATTCACGCTGCCGGCGGTAGATGCAGACCTCCTATACGCCCGCTATTTGGCATTTGGTGCAAACGGTCAAGTACCGTCGGCGATACCTGACGGTGCCAAAGGCACAACCGCGACACGCTTACATGGCGAAATTACGATGCAGGATAACGGTCGCAATGACCTGTTCCAACTTGAGTTTTCCGGCGGTGATATCATCAATATTACCCCCGATCGGCTCGACGCTGGCAGCGAGGAAATCGCGCAGGTCAAAATCGAAATGTACATCGAGAAAATGAAGTTCAAGTACATGCGCGTTGCCTGAGAACTTGTGGGTGGATTGCTGGCTTTGCTTTGTGCCAGTCCATAGGGACTTGGTGGCGTTGCATATGAGGCCCGGTACACGTTGAGGCTCCTTGCTCGGCCTTGCCCGGTTCCTATCCTGCAGGCGACTCGATCCCCTACGGCAAGATGGCTACTGTAGGCACCGGGGCGAGGTTACGCACGCCGGCTAGTGCAGTTGCCGGTGCGGTGTAAGTGGTTGATCCGTCATCATCAGATCGCCCACAAAAGGTGGCACGCGTCATGCTTTCGCTTACCGCATCAACTTGATTCGGAGCGCTATCATGAAATCTCGTCTATTCGCAGCTGTTGGTTTGTCGTTGGTCGTTGGTGGGTTCGTTGCGTGTGCCGACAATTCGGTGGGCGGGGGCGATGAAGACCTGCCAGGTGACGTTGACAATAACCCTGACGCCGATGGCGGCGCCGGTGGCAAAGGCGACGGTTTTGACTTCAAAAATAGTCCGTCTCGGATTTCACAATCGTTGAACTACCGTTTGGCCGAATTGCCAAAAATTGGCAAGCTCGACAAACCGGTGTGGGCATCACGCTACCCGCAAGCGCCAGCTGCAATTCCTCCGGCGTGGGCGGACACCTACTGGCCGAGTTACGAACTTTCACACAATGCTCGCTGGCAAGGTGCCAGCAAACAGTCGCCGTTGGAAATGTACGACAAAGCTTTCAACAGCGCGGCGGGTTGCGCAACTCAACCAACTACAAAATGCGGACCGACGGCCAAAGCTGCTTGGGACACCTACTTCGCCTGTGCTGGCCCCGCTGCAACGTGGCAGACCAAGAACTACCAAGGCATCTCGACGATGTTTGACGGCATCAACAATGACAACAAGGGTGGCATTGACGATTGTTCGTCGAGCGACGATGAAGGCCCACAAGGTTGGTGGGGTACGTGCCATGCATGGGCGCCAGCCGCTTTGCTTGAGCCCGAACCGCAAAAACCAGTGACCGTCAACGGTGTGACGTTTACTGTTGGTGATATCAAAGCCTTGATTCAAAACGTTTACGATCGAACTGATGCGCTGATGATCGGTGGCCGATGCAACGGCAAAACCATCGATACCAGCGTTGCGGCCTCGGAAAATGAAGCCTGTCGCGATACCAACGCGGGTGCTTTCCATGTGGTCATTGCCAATATGCTTGGACTCAATGATGCAGCGTTGGTCGAAGACCGCACGGCGAATTATGAAGTCTGGAACCAACCGGTGGTTGGTTACACGATTAGCAAACAAGACGTCGTGTCGACTGCAGTGGCAAACCAATGTGTCGGCGCCACCGGTTCGACGTGGACATACAATGCCAATGCTGCCAAGTTGGTCGAAGTTCGGTTGCGCACCGACTACCTTACCGAAGGTTCGGCGTCGGCCCGGCCGCTCGGCATGGCTGGTTACGTCAGCCACGACGACTATCACTACATTCTTGAATTGTCGACGGCGGGCAAGGTTGTTGGCGGTCGCTGGTGCACCGAAAATGTTGAAGACCATCCTGACTTTTTGTGGGCTCCGACGCTGGCCCGCGGTGCTTCGAATCCAAATGTAAGTTTGTCAAAGGTGCGCGAATTAATTGCCAAGTCGCTGCTCGGTGACAACGGCGGCGGCACCACAACCGGTAAAGTGTTTGAAGTTTCGCTTGCTGCAAGCATCCCTGACAACAGCACCACCGGCGTCAAAGTTGATGTTGCAGTGACCGGTGTGACCTCTACCACGGGGCTTGAAGTTACCCTGGATGTGACCCACACCTACCGTGGCGACCTTGCCGTGAGCTTGTTGCGTAATGGCGTGAAAGTAAAAAACCTGGTGGCGAACACCGGTGGTTCGGCTGACAATATTACGGAATCTTTTGCGGTCACGACGGCCGAACTCGGCGCTACGCTCAATGCCACCTATTCGCTGTTGTTCGTGGACAACGCAGCGCAGGACCTCGGTAAGGTCAATCGCGTGAAGCTGACTTTTAAACAATAGACCACAGTTGGTTTCGAGTGCCGACGAAACGCCGTCCGATGGGGCGGCGTTTTTGCGTGGTTCGCTACAACCAGCGTCGACGAATCCATTCTAAAAGACCCAACGGTACGATGATGAGCGATGCCAACATCGCAGCCAACGCCCACCCCGATTTGTAAGGCAGCGATTCGAAGTTCTGGCCCCAAAAACCAACGATGAACGATAGCGGTAAGAACACCGCCGAAAATATCGTGAGGCGTTGAATGACGGCGTTGGTGCGCGTTGACTGCACTGCGTGAAAGCCCGATACGATGCCGTTGGCGACTTCGCGCGCTTCTTCGACCGATTCGGTGAGGCGCACGACCCGATCGCATAGCGCATTAATGTATTGCGCTGCGCGATTTGGAATTCGCGGATCGCTGTCTTCGGAGATTTCAACAATGACACGGAGTGAATCACGCAACGGGCGCAAGACTCTGCGCATTGCCACGGCCGAACGCTTGATGCGAAATGTTTCGCCAAGATCAATCACGCCGCCTTCTTCGATGACCGCGCGCTCCATGTTGTCGAGCTCTTCGGCGAGTTCAAGCACCAGTGGCTCACTGGCACTAACCATGGTTTGCACGGACAACAGCCATGGCCAACTTGGGCCCTTGGCCAAAATTGCCGGGTCCGAACTGGCGCTACGCCAAACCTGCTCATGGGCCGGAATGGGGTTGTCATGCACGGTAACCAGAAACGATTCGGCAATAAATGCGTGGATTTCGTTGATTTGAATCAGCAGTGGATCGCGTGGCGATTGGGTGAACGCATGACTGACGATGAACAGGTAATCTTCATAGTCGTCGACGCGAGATTGGCGACCGAACGCCGCGCAATCGGCGATGGCCAGCGGGTGAAATGCAAAGGCCCGCCGCAATTGATCGAGCGCGTTGGCGTCGGGTTGCTGGAGGTCAACCCAGCGGGTGGTGCCTTCAGGCGGCATCGCGATTAGTGCGGCGGCGTCGGCGTCGCTGGTGGCAACGTGCAAGCTGCCGTCGGTGCGTCGGTCAATCACTCGAAACATACGGTACTGTAACTCAAGTTATGGGCGGCGGGTGCGGAACACCAGCGACCCACCCATACGGACATCTTCGTAATCACAAAAGCCAATTCGCTGCAGCCACGACCGCAGCTCCGACGGCGAAAATCGACGAATGCCAGCGGCGCGTGCGGCCAGTCGTCCGAACAGCGTTGGCGCTTCGGCAAACGTCGAACCGACGAAGATGCCGCCGG
>JAYWHS010000893.1:0-8462 GCA_043777635.1 Kofleriaceae bacterium
CCGAGTCAGGAACGAACCATCTTGCTGCGGCTGCACCGATTCAACCGATTCACCGGTTTGAATTTTCATGCCGACGCGGTCGAGCAATTCACGCCAAATCGGAATGAGCTGTTCCTTCGTGGAATCAAACACCGGTAGCAAGGACAAATTGACGGTGTCATATGGCTCGGCCATCACCAACTTACCTTTGGGATAGCGCGAGATCGTCGACGCGATCATCTGTTCTTTATCGAGCACCACATACGACAGCCCGCGTTGGATGCAGGTCAACGCGGCCGACAAACCGGCCGGTCCCGAGCCCACAATCGCAACATCGACGTGCACCATTTCAGTTGTGCCACGGCCAAGCCCACCTGGCCGAATACCGGTGGTGAACATATGTTCGATGACCATGCGGCCTAAGTTTGCAGCGTTTTTTACCAGCGGCTTGCCGGCAACTTCGCCAATAAGATATTGACCCGGCACGGCGGTTTGGAAATTCTCATCCATCTCCGGCACTTTGAGTGCGGGCGGCAACGTGCCTTCGGGAAACATGACCAACGCTTCGGTTGGACAGGCCACCATGCAGGCTTCGCACTGGATACAATCTTCAAATCGCAACACCCGCGACTTGTTGTTCACCAAGTCGAGCACGTTGGTTGGGCACACCGCCACGCACGCGTCACAACCCGTGCAACGGTCGTCGTTGATGTCGTGTACGAGCACAGCTGGACCGACCGTCACCGCCGGAGCGACTGACGCATGGTGCTTTTTTCTCGCTGACAGCGTCGTGACCACCACGATGATCGCAATGGCCAGTCCGATTAGCGCCAGGGGAACTACCCAGCTCATGACGGTAAGCTTACGCAATCAAAAGGCATTCTGCGACCTAATTGGCATTTTATTCGACCGCTCACATGTAGGAGCATGCAATTACGTTGGCGGCAGCGGCTGCACCGCAGCGTTAAGGGAACTAGACGACGGGCTTTCTGGGTGCGGGACCAGTTGGCGCATGTGCCAAGCCGCGATTTCGAGTTTGCGCGCCGCTGCCCGCTGCCGCTCGGCCATCATGCGCGACAGTACGGCCACCACGCCGAGCAGTGCGATTAGCGAAATCGCAAACGCGATCTGGATGGGCAACGCGCGGAACGCGATCACCGGCGAGGTTAGCACCAAAGCGCCGCTCATGAATCGATACGTCGGCTCCAGCACGCCGGCCAATTCGAGGCCCCACGGCACAAAAATCGACGAAGCTAAAATAGCGCTAACCACGAAAATTCGGCCAAAACGCGGATGCGCGGCATAGGCCATCAGCGTGGTGGCCACCAATGTTGGTGCCACAAAAAACGGCCCACAGATCCGCGACACTAAGCCGATTAATACGGCATTGATGCAAACGTTAAAATAAATACCCGCCGTCGATATGCGGTGTTGCCGAGTCAACGTCCAGATTTGCACGGCGCTGGCGACGGCGACCGAAAGAAACGCGGCCACAATTACCCAATTGTGGACGCCGGTCCAAAGTAAGATCGGCAGAAATGCCAAATAGCCAAACAACGACTGTGCTGCAATCCGACCTTGGGCGCGCGCGGTTTCGGTGTCGATTTCATCGATGCGAGCTTCAACTTCGGCTGGCACTTCGGTCGGTGGTTCGAGCATCAGATGAGTAACCAAATCGGCAGCAGCACGGGCTGTAGGATCGAGTGCCAACGCCCGGCCAGCAGCACGCATCGCCGTCCGCCGAGCTTCTTGGTCGTCGCCGCCAGCAAGTGCCGCGCGAGCTTGAGCAACATGCTCAGCCGCTAACTTGCGCCGGGTTTCAAGATCGCGATCACCGTCGAGAAACGCTTGCACGGCATCACCAAGTTCGCGCGCCGAAGCAAAGCGTTGCTGAGGATCGAGCGCGACCGCGCGGCAGCAAATAGCGTCAAGTTCGGGCGGCGAATCTGGTAGTACGCGCGACGGCGCGGCATCGGCACCGGTGGCCGTCGACGCAATCGCCGCATGGCCGCGTGGGTGCAACGTTCGGCCGGCAGAAATCTCGAATAAGATGCAACCCAGCGCATAAATATCGGCTGCGGGGCCAACGGCTTCGCCATCGAGTTGCTCGGGCGCCATGTAGCCAGGCGTACCTAACACCGTGCCCAACCGAGTTTCGCCACTGTCGAGGGCCAGGTCATTCGACGCCCCTGGTGTCGAGGCTGCCAAAGGATGTGGTGCAGCGTGAGTTGGCTCGGCCAGATTGTGCTGGGATGGCCGAAACGGTTCAGCGAGCGGCGCCCCAACGGCGCGCGCGACGCCCCAATCGAGCACGTATACTTCACCGAAATCGCCAAGCATAATGTTGGCGGGCTTGATATCGCGATGCACAATGCGCTTTTGATGGGCGAATTCGATGGCCAAGCAGACATCGACAAACGCCCGCCACAATCGACGACGAATCGCGCTTGGATCGGGCACCGCAGCAGCCGACGACAGCACATCGGACATGGTGGTACCGGACAACCGCTTCATGACGAAAAATGGCCGACCAGCAGCATCGACGGCAAGGTCATGCACAGGGACGACGGCGGGATGTTCGAGCCGACCCTGAACCCGGGCTTCGCGCACGAACCGCGCTAAGGCATCGCCCGACGCCAACTCAGGCCGGATGCGTTTGACCGCAACTTCGCGGCCGATTTGTTCATCAAACGCCGACACCACTTCGCCCATGCCGCCCTGGCCAATGCGGGCCCCGACGCGATAGCGCGAGCCGACGTTGCTATGTGCGATCAGGCGCGACGACGCGTTGGCTGGATCTGCGTCGGAGTTCATCCCGAGCGCGATGGCAGTTTGGGCCTCGGCGAGATTGCCAATCGGTCGCGGCGCGGCGGCAGTTGCAACGCCACTACCAGGCAGCACAGTTGCGGCTTCGCCAAACGATGCAGCCTCGGAGCGGGCCAGGATCGCGCCTTGCGCCAATGCAGGCACAGGTACAGTCACAGGGTCTGAAAAGGTGTCAGGCGCCCCAGGAAGCGTCGTGCCCACAGCCGGGAACTCAGGTTTCACAAAATAATACTAGCTCGCTCGCTCATCGGTCGCGCGATCACAATGCCAATTCTCTGGATATTCTCGCGGTTCACCGCCATCCAGCGCTGGCACGGCAAAGGCGGCACCGCTCGCTGGGGTTTGGGCGCGCGGTAACCTGCAACGCCGCCTTGCGCAATCGCAGATCGCGTGTTGAGGTCCGTGCATGGACTCGTCGCTGCTCACTCAGGCTTGCCACCATCTCGGCGATACACTGCGTATTGCGATGCAACATACCGCACAGCGGGCGCTGGTGGTCTTCGACCAAGACAGTGCAGCAGCCCAACTCGTAGTGGCCGGTTATCGGGCCGCGCTGCCCAGTGCCGAATTTCTAGTTTTCGGCGAACTGCCAGCGGCCGAGTTGATCGCGACGTTTGCCACATTGCAAGCGGAGGATCTGGTCATACTGGTGCAGACCCAAAGCTTTCGACTCGAAGCCTTTCGAATTCGAGTTGAACTGTTCAAGCGCAATATCAAAGTGCTTGAACACGCCAACTTAGCGCGGCTGCACGACGATGCTGAGCTGGCGCGCTATATCGCCGCGCTGGCCTACGATACCGCCTATTACCGTGGCACCGGCGGCGCACTCAAAAAAGCGGTGGATGCCGCTACACACATTGAAATTTATTCTGGTGCCGCCACAACGCTGCAAGTGCATGGTGGCGTTGAACCGGCGAAGATCAACCTCGGCGATTTTTCGAGTCTGCCCAACACCGGCAGCTTGTTTCCGATCGGCGAAATTTTTACCGAAGCCAAAGATCTCGAACAAGTCGCTGGCGCAGTTCAGCTTTTTGGTTTCGCTGATTTGCTTGGCAACATGCACTTTGTTGAACAGCCCATTACCTTGATTATTGAAAGTGGTCGAGTCGTCGACAGCCTTCATCCTAATGAGGCATTTACAGCCGTGCTCGACGGCATTCGCGCTGCCGAAGGCGAAATCTGGGTTCGCGAACTGGGCTTTGGCATGAACCGGGCGCTCGGCCCAACCCAACGCGTAAGCGATGTTGGGGCGTTTGAACGACAATGTGGCGTACACCTTTCGCTCGGCGCGAAGCACGGTGTGTACAAAAAACCGTCGCTGCGGCACAAACTCGCACGCTACCATGTTGATGTTTTCCCGTTGCTTGAGCGGGTTGTCCTCGACGGTGTTGATGTCTTCGTAAATGGTGCCTGGCAGCCCAACGCTATTTCGGCGTGACCGCGTGCAACTGGGCAGCACCATCAGTGTCTTGACCTCATGCTTACACAATCGTTGCTCATCAGTCTGGGCTTGCTCACGGTCGCGTGTGTTTCGGCACCGCCAGTAAAGGTCGCAACCAAAATTGCAACCGTCACCGAGCTCGGCCAACGTTTGTGGAACCAGTCATGTCCGATCGAGACAATCGACGGCGTGTGTGGGCATCGCGCTGCGGCGACGACCATTGCGACCTGTGCGAGTCGTAGTACCGATGTGAGTGAAGCCCCGCTGGTCATTGTGACCCGCGATGCTGGCAACGTGCAGGCTGCCATGGCCGCGTGGACGGACGTCCGCACTGAGTTTGAACGCAACCAGGCCGCGCTGCTCGGCGATCCTACGGCCGTCGCGGCATACCAATTGGCGCTAAGCGCCCTGCAGACTCCAGCATTCGAAGCCTACCTAGCGTTGCAGTTTCCTGCCCATCTGGATTTCGATCCTGCAGATCCGTTGCGCCTCAATGCATCGTTCGCTGCGTTTACCCAGTGGGTGCAAGTCAAATCAACTGCCGGACAAAACCTGCGTGCGGGTTTCGACGAAATCACTGAACTGGCCAATGACAGCGTGATCGCCGCGCGCGCGGCTGCGACGTTCGAAAATTTTGCGGCCGCGATGATGCACGGCGAAATCCCAATTTCGATTCGGACCGGTGAATTCGCCGAAGAAAAATCGCAGGCCTACTGCGATGCACTTGAGGCCCAAGTCAAACCACTGCGCGCGGCGGCACGACGCTAGGTTGGATCTTCACAACCACCCGTTCGCACAGCTGGCGCGAACGGCACAACCAGTCCTGCACCGAAAGTATCGTGCAACCTCTCGACACTAAGGGTGTCCAACCCGGGATGCATCGAACTATCCGAGACGCGTTATTGTGTGCACTGTTGGTAGGCAGCGCGCACGTCGCTAGTCACGCGACTCCCACCGTCGGGGCACCGATTCCACCAAACTACTCCGCGCTGGTAGCAGCAGCGCAGCGAGCGCAGCAACGCGCCAACAGCGAAACCGACCCGGCGCTACAAGCGGAACAATGGCAGCAAGCGGCGCTGCACTTTGCCGCAATTATCAAAATCGGCCCAACCATCACGGCAGCACAACGTTGTAGCGCCGGCACCGAGATGATTGCCACGATTCATGCTGCGATGCATAGCGAAAACAACGCGGCCGTTAAGGGCACTACGACGACTGTGTCCGCTGCAAGCCCGGCGCCAGTGCCCGAATCAGTGCAACAGCGTCTCGCTATGTTGCAGCTGTACAACACGCTCGATTTATGTAGCCAACCGGCCAGCACGGGATTCGCTCTCGATCTGCTGCTCGATCTATACAATCGCACCGGGCAATTCGAGCAACTCACCATGTTGGCGCAACGCACCCTCGCGAGCCCGGCGTTGACGAGCTTGCCCAACGATACCAAAGCTCGGCTGCGTGTACTTGTGACGATTACCCAGCGCAAGCACGCGGAGCTGCTCGAACGAAGCGCCAAACAAACCGGTTCGTGGCCCACGTTTGTTGCGTGTGGCGATGCGTTCCTACAGATCTTCCATCAACCGATGCGCGATGCCCGGGGCATGGACGAAGTGCTGTACAACGCTGGAGTTTGTTACGAAATGGGACACTCCGTCGACAAAGCCATCGGTGTGTATCAGCAACTGCGCGCCGGTTTTCCGCAATCGCGGCTGGCACCGCGAGCGTTACTGCGACTAGCGAGTATCTATGCAGCTGTTGCGAACTTCCCGAAGGCGGCCGAAAAATTAGAAATGTACGCACGCCAGCACAGCGGCGAAAAAGATGCGTTTGATGCGATGAGCGATGCCTACTATTACCGCAGCCACACCGGCGAAGACGCCAAAGCCATTGCCGACGCCCAGTTTTTAATCAAAAACTATGGCAACAAACGGCGCGACCAAATCGCCGACGTCAATTTTGCGCTGACCGCGATCTATGAAAAACGCGGCGATAAGGTGGCTGCACTGGCAAATCTGCAAGCCTACGTTTCAATGTATCCGCGCGACATTACGCGGCCCGAAAATCACATCGCCGCCTACGCCAAGATCGGCGAAATCTTATGGACCCAGTCATGCCCGTTCAAAACTACCGACGGGGCTTGTGTGAAAGTACTGGCGGTCAGTCGCACCGTGTCGTGCGAAAGCCGCCGGACCAAGCAGCCCCGGCCGCGCTATACGCTGGTTGCGCGCGATCCCAAAAAAGTCAAACAGGCGATGGCGGCTTTCGCGGCAGCGCGCCAACTATTCGATCGGCTACAGACAATCAGTCGCAGCTCGGACGATCTTGCTGCCAGTACAACCGCGCGTTACTTCAATGCGTTGGCGCGTCGCATAGCCGCCGAACCAGCATTTGAACAACTGATAACGACGCAATTTCCAGCCGGGCTCAATTTCGATGCAGCTAACCCGCAACTCGCCAAGCAAGCACAACACCGCTTCGACGCATGGCTGCGGCTCGTTACCGCTGGCAAGCAAAACCTGAGGGTAACTTACCAGGACATCTTCGCGCTCAAAGACCCAATCGCAACCATCGCGGTGGCCGCTCGCCTAGGCCAAATCGACGACCATCTGGCCAACGCGTTACAGGGTGGCGACATTCCCGCCGCTTTTCGAGCGGGACCCTACGGCGAGGAAAAAGTCACAGCGTTGTGCGAAGTCATGGCGGCCGAAGCTGCGCCATTTCAAACCTCGGCCCAACAAGCGTTCGACATGTGCGCCACCAAAGCTCGGGAGCTATCGTTGCACAACGAGTGGACGACGTTATGCAATCGGGAACTCAACCGAATCGATCCAACGCTGGCACCGCCGCAGCGCGAACTGCAGGCAGCGCCGAGCGCGATGGAATCGGTGGTAGCAACCGAGCCCCCACAGCCTGCGCCGCCTGCGTCCAGCAACCCAGCGCCGGCCGCCACGCCCGCGCCGTAAAGCTTAGGCTTAGGCTTAGGCTTTAGCTTTTTCTTTAGGCTTGCGTGGTCGCGGAGGTGGCGCTACGGCTTCGCCGCCTTCACCAGCCTCAGGCGCGGGCAACGACTCGTAGCGCAAATCGATTTCGCCGTCCTTGATGTCCACAAACGCAGTGCCACCGTGGACCAGCTTGCCGAACAAAATCTCATTCGCCAACGGTGCTTTGAGCGTGTTGGCAATCAGCCGGCCCATCGGGCGTGCGCCCATGGCTTTGTCATAGCCTTTGACGGCAAACCACTCTTTGGCGGCTTCCGACACTTCGAGCGAAACGTTTTTCTCCATCAACTGGGTATCGAGTTGGTCGAGGAACTTGGTTGCGACCTGCTTGATTACAACTGGCGGCAAGGCTTCGAAGAACACCGTACCGTCGAGCCGGTTGCGGAATTCCGGGGTGAACACGCGTTCGAGCGCTTTTTTGCCATCATGGCTGTCACCAACTGAATCACCAAAACCAATTTTGCCGCTGGCGATCTCACGCGACCCGGCGTTGCTGGTCATGATGAGAATGATGTTGCGAAAATCGGCTTTGCGACCGTTGTTGTCGGTGAGCGTAGCCGAATCCATCACCTGCAACAAAATGTTGTAGATATCAGGATGAGCTTTTTCGATTTCATCGAGGACGATAACCGAATAAGGATGTTTATTCACAGCGTCGGTAAGTTGCCCGCCTTGGTCAAAACCGACATATCCCGGAGGCGCGCCGATCAACCGCGACACGGTATGCTTCTCCATATATTCGCTCATATCAAAGCGAATAAATTCGACGCCAAGCACGGTGGCCAATTGTTTGGCCAATTCAGTTTTACCGACGCCGGTTGGGCCAGCGAACAAAAAGCTGCCGGTCGGCTTATCCGCGTTGCCTAAGCCGGCCCGCGACAACTTGATCACCATCGCCAGTTGCTCAATGGCTTTGTCTTGGCCGTAGATCATCCGCTTGAGATCAGCTTCGATATCGGCCAATTTCTTTTTGTCTTTGGTCGAAACCGACTTGGTCGGGATCCGGGCGATTTGCGCCACGATTTCCTCGATCAGCGGCGGCCGGATTTCATCTGGGCGATCGGCCGGTGCCATCAGTCGCACTTTCGCACCGGCCTCGTCGATTACATCGATGGCCTTGTCAGGCAACTGCGATCCGGAGATGTGGCGGGATGACAAATCAACTGCCGCTTCGATAGCTGCGTCGCTGTACTTCACACCATGATGCTCCTCATAGCGCG
>JAYWHS010000894.1:0-8457 GCA_043777635.1 Kofleriaceae bacterium
TGGCGCACCTTCACGCTGCCCTGAAAGAATCGTTTCTCCGCAAACGCTCGACAGCAAGTACTCTTCGAGAGCAGCCTCATTCTTGAGGTACATCTCAACTTTGCCTTTTTTGATTTTGTACAGCGGCGGTTGCGCGATGTAGACGTGTCCACCTTCAAACAGCTCGTTGTAGTGCCTAAAAAAGAACGTCAACAATAGCGTTCGAATGTGCGAGCCGTCGACGTCGGCGTCAGTCATGATAATGATTTTGTGATACCGTAGCTTCTCGATATTCTTCTCACCACCAACGCTGGTACCCAAGGCGGTGATCAGCGTGGTGAGTTCGGTTGAACCGAGCATGCGATCAAACCGAACTTTTTCAACGTTTAAGATTTTGCCACGGAGCGGCAAAATTGCTTGAAACTGCCGTGACCTACCTTGTTTAGCAGAGCCACCGGCCGACTCGCCCTCGACGATAAACAACTCTGACTTTTTCGGATCGCGCTCTTGGCAATCGGCAAGTTTACCCGGCAACGACGTGAGCTCAAGCACGCCTTTGCGCTGAACCATTTCGCGGGCTTTACGCGCCGCTTCGCGGGCTTTTGATGCCAGCAGCGCCTTGTTGATGATCGCGCGCGCTTCTTTGGGATTACGTTGGAGAAAATTGCCTAAAATCTCAGTCACCACGTTGGCCACCGCAGTGCCAACTTCAGACGACACCAGTTTATCTTTAGCTTGGTTCGAATACTTTGGGTCGCCTACTTTTACCGAGATAACTGCGGTGATGCCTTCACGCAGGTCTTCACCTGACAACGAGCCACCTTTATTATCTTTAAGCAGTTTGTATTCGTCGGCGTATTTATTCACCGTACGAGTCATAGCTTGACGAAAGCCCGTTAAATGCGTGCCACCGTCGCGGTTTTTAATCGTATTGGTAAAGCAAGTAACCAATTCGGAATAGCCATCGTTCCACTGCATCGCAATTTCGACAGCACAACCTTGGTACTCACCTGAGAACGACACCACGTCCGATACCACTTGTTTATTGGCGTTCATGTCGGCGACGTATTGTTTGATACCACCGTCGGCTTTGAATTCTACTTTGCGATCGTTGCGCTCATCGTTGAGCACAATAATCAGGCCACTGTTGAGATATGAAAGCTCACGCAGCTTTTGTGCTAATTGATCAAAGGAGAATTCCAAAACGTTTTTGAAAATCGTTGGATCAGGATGAAACGTAACTTTGGTACCGCGGCGATCAGTTACGCCAATTTGTTTAAGTTCAGTTGTCGGAATGCCGGCCCCGTACTCCTGATAGAAAACTTTGCCTTCACGGCGAATTTCCAATTTCAACCAATCAGAAAGCGCATTAACAGCCGACACACCTACGCCGTGCAGACCGCCTGAAACTTTGTAACCACCTTCGCCACCAAATTTACCGCCAGCATGAAGCATGGTCATTACAACTTGTGGAGTTGGGATGCCTTCGACTGGGTGTATCCCAGTTGGAATTCCGCGTCCGTTGTCATCAATCGACACTGAATTGTCGAAATGAATGGTCACGTCAATTTGCGTGCAATGGCCAGCGAGGTGTTCATCGACTGAATTGTCGACCACCTCAAACACCAGGTGATGAAAGCCAGTGCCGTCATCGGTGTCACCGATGTACATGCCAGGGCGCTTCCTAACGCCCTCTAGCCCCTTTAGGACACCGATTGAACCGGCGTTGTATTCAGACTCCGAACCCTCTGATCGCACTGTGGTATCCGCCATTTTTGGCCTACTTTTGGTGGCCTTCTAGGTACCATGAACGAATCCCCAGCTGAAGCATTTTTGGCTTCAGAATAGGGTCGGAGATCCCTATCTAAATATTTGAATTTATTAAATTAATTTGACCTAAAGATACACGGAAATCGGCTCGGTTTTCATGCAAAAGTACGTGTTTGTCGTCGGTAGTTGTAATGAAACACTGACCAGCAGTATTGCATAAGTATTCGAAAAGATAGGAGTTTCTGCTGGCGTCAAGTTCGGAAGAAACATCGTCAAGCAGTAGGATTGGAGTCTGTTGCCGAGTCGCGGTAATCAGCTCAATTTCCGCTGCTTTCCATGCCAACACGATCGCGCGCAGCTGGCCTTGTGATGCGTACTCGCCAGCGCGATGGCCATCGAGAGAAAACGTCAAATCATCGCGATGTGGTCCCACCGATGTTGATTGTCGCGCGATATCACGGGCTCGGCTTGCAGCCATAGCGTGCGCAAACTGTTCAGTGCTGACGCATTCGGTTTGATAGGTGCATTCAACGTGCAATCCGTTGCGGGTAATCGATTCAAATGATTTACAGAGTACCGGGATCAACTCACGTAAATATGAATTTCGATCATTCACTATCTTAGATCCAATTGTTACCAATTGTTCGTCAAACACATCCATCATGGCAAGTAATGAATTTTGATTTTGCGTTGTGCGTACTTTGCCGGAAATTTCTTTGAGCACATGGTTGCGGCTACGCAAAACTTTTTCGTAGTCGCCCACCGTTGCCAAATAGCTTGCATCTCGGTTGAACACCGCGCGATCAAGAAACTTGCGGCGTTCGCTCGGCGTGCCCCGAGGAATATGTAAATCGTCAGGGGTAAAAACAACGACATTAAAATCACCAAAATATTTGGTAACAGGTCGAACTGCTTTGCCATCGATCAATGCTTTGCGACGGCCGTCTTCAATCTGTACTTGATAGTGCCTGGTAAGGCCCTGGTACTCCACGAGGGCTTGCACGTCAGCCTGTGGTTCCCCAATGGCAACCATGTCGCCAAGGCGGCTAGCGCGAAAGGAGCGCAACGAAGAAACCAAATAGATGGTTTCAAGTAGATTGGTTTTGCCTTGACCGTTATCCCCAACAAAGACATTAAACTTAGCTGGTGGTCGAAGGTGCACATCCCGGAGGTTGCGCACATTGCGAATCACAATGGATTCAATTTTCACGCGATGCGCCGATCAAGTTCATATGCGCATTGGCATAACGACGCCAAGGTAGTCATCGCCACCAACTGGCTTCAATAAGCCGGGATCAAGTTCACCGCCAAGATTGATGGCGATTTGATCACTACTGATTTGGCCAAGTAATTCCGATACATATTTCGGATTAAAACCGATGGAAATTGCATCACCTTTGTACTCGGCGTCAATCTCTTCTTTGACTTCGCCCAGGTCCGGATTGTCACTGGTGATGGTCAAGGTACCAGGGGTTGCTGAAAATTTAACACCGCGGTTCTCCGAGGACATGAGCTGTGCGCGCTTGAGGGCGTCGATGAGCTTAGCACGGTCCACGATGACCACTTTCTTGTGGTCTTTAGGGATTACTGCTTCGTACGGTGGAAACTGCGCATCGATGAGTTTAACCGCCAACGCGACGTCATCCGATACCAAATAAATATGCGGAGTTTTTACTGCGATTTTCGCGCTGGCCGCTGACTCTAGCAATTTTTTAATTTCGATCAGGCCCTTTTTTGGGATGATAATCCCAGCTGAAAGCGTTGGTCCGCTGATGGTTCGATCGACCTTGCTCAAGCGGTGGCCGTCGGTGGAAACCATCTTAGCGGTCTTGCCGTTGCTTTCGAACAACACACCGTTCAAGTGGAAACGAGTCTCATCGTTGCAGACCGAGAACAGGGTTTTTTCGATCATGTCGCGCAGCACCGCAGATTCAACCGTGGTGAAGGTCAGCTCGCGATGATCGGGGACTTTCGGGAAGTCACGATCGGGCATGCCGACAATTTTATAATTCACTTTGCCGGATTTGATTTCAGCCCAGTGATTGTCAGCTTTTTTCAATGAGATCTCGTCGCCAGGAGCGCTTGAGATCAAGTCGTAGAGATTTTTAGCAGCGATGGTAAGCGAGCCTTCAGCGAGGTTGGTGCTCTTAAGTTCGGCGGTTAACGAAACGTTCAAGTCGGTAGCGATAACTGAAAGTTGATTTTTACCGCTGGTTCGAAGCAGCACGTTGGCAACCATCGGCATTGTGCTTTTGCGATCGGCAATACTTTGCGCAAAGCGTAGGCCTTTGAGAAATTCTGTCTTCGAAATCTTAAATTCCATGGTTCGCTCCGCAGTTCTCTATTTCTTTATATAAATAGATCTTCAAAGTAGGATCAGTAGAAGGGCTGTGAATTGTGAGGGTAAATGGCTAACGTGCTGATCTAGATTAGTAATTGTAGTGTTGGTGTGATTGGTAATGTTGTTAGATGGTCATAGTGCAAAACTGAATATGTTGTGAGTAACTCAGATTTTGAAGTTATGCAGTGATTGACCACAGGGCTGTTCGTTGATCAGATCACAGAGTAAGTAACAGGTCGTTGTGACACTTTACGGCCAGCAAATTCATCGTAATAAACTCGATTCGATGGCGTGAATTTCGCTGCGTAACGCAGCATCGTCGCGCAGTCGTGCAGCAACTTTTTCAACAGCGGAGATCACGGTGGTGTGATGTTTGCCGCCAAAGCCGCGACCAAGATCAGGATAAGAATCTTTGGTGTGTTGACGTGCCAGGTACATCGCTACGGCCCGCGGCGCAGCCAAGGACTTGTGTCGGCGCTGGCTTTTGATGTCCGCCGGCTTGAGGTTGTAATAGTTCGCCACAACGCGAATGACAGCGTCTACGGTGATGATCTCAATCGGCCGGGAAATGGCAGCGCCGAGAGTTTGCTGCGCAAACTCTAAGTCGATGGGCCGCTTTGCCAATGACGCGTAGGCGGCAAGCCGAATTAACGCGCCTTCGAGCTCACGCACGTTAGAGCGAATGGCAGTGGCAATGTACAAGCCGACGTCGTCAGGCAGATCGACTGATTCAGTCGCGGCCTTTTGCCGCAAAATGGCGAGTCGAACTTCGAGTTCTGGTGGCTCGATGTCGGCAAGTAGACCCCAGGCAAAACGGGTCTTTAACCGATCCGCGATATCAGGAATTTCATGGGGTTTGCGATCAGCAGTGAGCACGATCTGTCGATGCGAGTCATGTAACGCATTAAAAGTATGAAAGAATTCCTCTTGGGTGCCGTCTTTGCCAGCAAGGAATTGCACATCGTCTACTAATAGAACGTCAATGCCTTCGCGATAACGTTTGCGGAACTCGTGCATTTGCCCCAAGCGAATCGCTTGCACATATTCATTCATGAAACGTTCGCTTGAAAGATACAAAATGCGAACATCGGGGCGATTAAGCAGTTGCTGATGGCCGATGGCATGAAGCAAATGAGTTTTACCTAAACCAGCAGAACCACATAGAAAAACCGGATTGTACTTTGGCGGGTAAGAGCTCGCACTGGCTTGCGATGCAGCGAATGCAAGTTGATTGGATGGGCCGGCCACAAAAGCGTCGAAGGTATAACGCGGGTTAAGTGTGAATTCGCGATGTTCACCACTTGGTGAAATAGTTGATGGCCGTTGTGGCGGCTCGGTTCGCACTGGGCGCTCGGTGTGATCGTAGCCGTGGCCGTGGCCGTGAATCGCAGGCGGTACAGCGATGGCTGAATTGGAAGATTCAGCTCGAATGTGCTCTACGATTGGCAGATCTGGTGCAAACTCGACTATAAACGAAGTGCCTGATATTGTTTCTATTTCTCCGAGAACCGAAGGTAGAAAGTTGGATTCAAACCACAAACGTACATAACTATTTGGAGCGCGCAGCAACAGCTTTGATGCACTTGCTTCAAGGCATTCAATGGGGGACAACCACATGTCGAAATTCTGCGGTGAGATGCGGGTTCGGAGACGTTCCAGCGCACTGCCCCAAAGACCATCGTTATCCGGTCGCTGCTCGACACTATGTTCAATCATTGATTATGCTTACCGATTTTTGGTTGATTGAATTACACAAACAATAGACAGCTTACCCAGAAGTTATTCACAGCTTCTTCTGGTTGCTTTTCGCCACCTCGTTGGCACCCTCATGGTTAACGATGTGTAACGCGCAATTCCCTGCGTATTGTGGAGCGGTACCTAACAGATACGAGAAAGCTGGATCAAGCGAAAAATGACTGGATTTTTCAACTGTTGGCGAACCCCTAGACATCACTTCACTCCCGCATGAAGATTGTGGATAAGTCATTTTCCGGATTGCCGTTTGGAAGCACTACGAGCTTCGATTTTGTCGATTTTGGACGGCACGTTGTCAGTGATCGTGGTTTGCTGGTTGTTCAGCAGCCTCAGCGGCCACATGCTTTGGGTTGAACTAAACGCAGGTCGTGAAAGGATCACTGCTACTTTCCTTGACACTCTAGCTGTAAGTCCTGTATCGATCCGGGCTCGAAAAACGCTGGAGCCTGGCCGTGAGCAAACATACATATCAACCACACAATAAGAGTCGCAAGCGCACCCACGGGTTCCGCGCTCGCAAAAAAACCCGCGGTGGCCGTGAGGTGCTGCGTCGTCGCCGCGCTAAAGGTCGCAAGCGAATTTCCGTTACCGCTGCGAAGAAGTAGCGCAACCTAGGCGGCTCATCCCACCGTGTGCGTCTTATGTGACGTCGCCCGGTTTGAGTCGTCGTTTTATTATGACCGCAACGTCGCAACCTGGCCAAGGCATTACCAAGGCCATGCGTTTGCGGCGTCGAGCCGAATTTCTTGATGTGCAAAGCAGTGGACGAAAAGTCCATGGGCGCTACGTTCTGGCCATGTGTAAAGTGACAGCCCCTAACCAACCTGGTCGCGTGGGCTTCACCATTACCAAAAAGATCGGCAACGCTGCGGTGCGCAATCGATTGCGGCGCGTGATGCGGGAATGGCTGCGAACCCATGGTTGGGTGCCCGTTGGCAACGATATCGTTTTTGTGGCTAAGCCGTTGGCTAGCGTCGACGGTGTTCCGGTGGACGCAAAGAAACTGGTAGCGGATTTGCAGCGCGTGGTAACCCAACTATGAAGGCAGCGTTTGCATTGCTACGCAGCCTGACCATGCGCTTGCTGTTAGCGCCCATTGGTTTCTATCGGCGATTTTTGTCGCCGCTCAAAGGCCAACCAACCTGTCGGTTTTTGCCAACCTGTTCTGAGTACGCTACCGAAGCGATTACGCGGCGTGGTCCGCTAGTAGGAACTGCTATGTCGATATCGCGCATTCTGCGTTGTAATCCGTTGTTTGTAGGTGGATACCACCCCGTCGCAGCAGCGTCGGTTAAAACCGAGCACAGCGACTGTTGTGATCATGTGAAAGGCCACTGAAATGCAGGAGCAAGGAAAACGTCTGTTGCTTGCGGCGGTCATCGCGGTTGGCGTGTTGTTTGCGTGGCAAGCCGCGTTTCCAGCTAAGAAGAATCCGCCGAAACCCGTGGTGGCAGCTGGTTCTGGAAGCGCCGGTGGAGTTCCACTCGCAGTAACGCCGCAGAGTCCAGTTGGACAACCCGTGCAGGCAGAAGCAGGTGCGCCCGCTGCAGCCGTGTTGGCAGCACCACGCGGTGCCGAGCAACTGTTATCGGTGAATTCACCAAATTTTATCGCCACCTTCACCACCTGGGGCGGCGCACTTAAGTCGTGGCATTTGACCGACACTCGCTACGATCGCGATGTTGGCAAAGGCGAAATGATTCCGCAGTTCCCAGACTCAGCGGCACTGCAAGTTAACTTTGTTAACTCGACCTACGTTGTGCCGAAGTCGGCCGAATGGATTGGCGAGAAGATCAACGATACCCAAGTTCGCTTCAGCTACAAGAACGAACAGTTGGCGTTGGTGAAAACCTTCACCGTGTACCCTGAAAACTACTTAGTGCGCGTCAGCGTCGAAGCTACGCTGTTGGCAGCGGGCGAAGCACGGCAAACGTTAACGCTCACCACGTTTGGTTACCAAGATATCAAGAATGACGGTGGCGGCGGCCAAAGCGTCAAAGCTCGGGCCTGGGTCTCAGCAACTCGGCGCAACGGCGAAAACTTCGCGACACCAGTCAAAAAACTCGCAGAGTTTGCCCGCGTTGAAAGCAACATCGATTGGACTGGCTTTGAGCATCCGTATTTGTTGGCGATTGTATCGCCACATAAGTCGGGCACCGAGCAAATTGAGAAGCACACGTACGCTGGCTCCAGCCCTGGTTTGATGCAAACCGATATTTGGTATCCAACCGTTGTGATGACCAGCGCTACCGGCGCGGTGACTCGTGAAGCGGTCGCATATATTGGCCCAAACAACTACGACAAGCTGCAAAAGGCTGATGATATCGCAGGTTACCCAACTGGGTTCCACGGCGTGGTCGACCTGGGATGGTTTAAGTTTATTGGTCGGCCGTTGCTGTGGTTGCTCAAGGCGATTCATGGCCTCGTCGGCAACTGGGGTGTTTCGATCATCTTGTTGACCTTCTTGGTGAAGCTGGCGACGTTATACTGGACCACCAAGTCGATGCGTTCGATGAAGGCCATGGGCGCGCTGGCACCGAAGATGAAAGAGTTGCAGGAGCGCTACAAAGGCGATCGGCAACGGCTGCAGCAAGAGCAGATGGCATTGTACA
>JAYWHS010000895.1:0-2501 GCA_043777635.1 Kofleriaceae bacterium
CGCAATGCCAGCGGCGCGTGCGCTGCGCCAAGGTGAAACTACCGCAAGTGCAACTGCCGCTCATCAAGGCACGCTCTTTGACCCATCGCTTAACATCACGGAGCTGGGACTTCGCCACGGCCTCACCGACGAGTTTGATATTGAAGGCAGCGCAGGATACGCGGTTGTCAGTGGCGGCGACGCGCCAAATCTTGATCCACGGTTGATCACGGGCCGAGTCGGTGTGATTGCCAACCCTAAACGCGGTCCATTTACGTTTCGCGGTGGCGTCGGCGGCGGGCACAACCCTTCAGTTGGCAACTTTGCCGCGGTCGATGTTGGCGTAACCGCTGCCTATCACAACTGTGTGCTTACCCCGGTGGTTGGGGTCTCGGGTTTTGTTAGCAATCCGCTTGATCCGCATGCAGTGAACGTTGCGCCAGCCTCGGACCACACCGCGGACATGAAAACACCCTACACCACCGTCGGGTGGACGGTCTCCAGCAGCCTTGGCGTGCAATTGGACCGTGCTAGCTGCCGGCAGGGAAAAGCAGGCACCACATTGTCGTTGGGCTTCAATGCGTCGGAAATCACGAACGGCAACGCAAGCGATGCGTGGGCTGGCATGGGGCTGCGGCTCGAAGGCTCGCTGTAAGAGCTTCGATTCGTAGCCGCGTGGCTTCGCTAGCGCCAACCATGGACAAGCGGCACTTGGCTCCAGCTTTTGCATCAAGCTATATCGCGGGCAATAGCCAACGCGACGCCACCTTCAGGATACAGCGAAAGCCGAAACGGGAATTTTTGTTCGCGTGCATATCGCATCGTCTCGCGAATTTGCTCGGTGGCTTGCAGCAACGGCAGGATCGCAACGCTAGCAAGTCCCTCGCGATGAACCTTCTGCATTAGCTGTTGAGCGGTGGTCTCATGCAACGCAAAATGATGGTGCAAGACATGCACCACAAAATCGCGACTGGTGTAATCGTCATTGTGCATGATCACATGGTGCATGCCGGGGGTGAGCCGCCAGCGCAAGCGTCGACGCATGAACCAACCGATGCCGGCTGCTTGCGCAGTTGTGTTCGCGCCATGCGCCAGATACCAAAGCAGCGCGTCAGGATCGAGGCCACTAGCGCGCAGCACCGCGCTCGCAGCGCTTGCGGCGATCGCAGCGTGCCCTTCATTTTCTTCCCTTGCATTTGCCGCGCCCAACTCTGACGCAATGGCTATTCTCACTAAAAGTTCGCAAATCTTAACTTGTGAGTGGCCAGAGGATTGAGTGTGCACTCCAGCTGCACCCAGAATGTAGGTAAAAGCAGTTTCTTCGACATCGACATCTTGCGCCTTGACGCTCGGCTGCGCAGCCAGCGCGCGAGTAAGTTGCACAAGTGGCAGCCCCGCGCCCACGATCGCTTGCTGCACTGCGCGCACCTCTAGTAAACACGTCAGTAAATCGAGGGTGGTGAATGGTTCGCCGCGTTCGAGCACGATGGCACGCCGTTTGAACAACGGGATAAATTCGGGCGCCAAGGTTGCCGCACTTTTGTCCGCTTGCCGCGTCACCACAGCCAAAGCCAATTGGTTTGTCCACGCTTGGCCACGAGCAACCCAACGCAAAAATCCCATGCGCGCATATACCAGAATCGCTCGCTGATCCATCAGCGTGCGATCGCAAAACTGAGATCAACCAGTCTCGATACTATTCGCCGTGGATTCTCTTATTTGCGCACCCGCGACGTGCGACGATTCTTGTGATCCGCAGGAACGCCGTGCAGCCAGGCAAGCAGCGCTGCTCGCATTGCTTGATGGACCCCAAGATTTTCCGCGCGTGCGCGTGCTTCAAATAGCTTCCAAACTGCCTCGGGTAGCCGAACCGACTTTGCGGTCGACGTACGTACTACTCCGTTGGCCGGCCGGCCGCGCCGCAACATGATTTGTGCGTCGTCGAGTTGCGGCATTTCCCACAACGCGAGTAACGAAGGACCGCCGCGTTGGCCCGCACCAGCAAACGCATTGCGACGAACGGGACCCAACGTGGAAAAATCAACTTCATGATCGAGTGGGTCAATCGTTTTCATAACGGGCTTTTTCATGGGACGTGGCCTTTCGCGCGCTGATGATCCGGACCGTGTTGAGAGTGATTTCGGCGTAAACGACATACAGCACGCGATGCTTGTGTGAGTACCCGATTAAGATCAGCCTATCGTCAAACTGTTTCTCGGGTGTCATCAAACGCGGTCACGGCTTCTTCAAATGAAACCCCGTGTTTGCTGAAGTTGCTGACTGCTTTTTTAGCATCCCATGCAAACTTCACATCATTAATGTATGACATTTAACCCACCTTTCGCAACACCCACTCACAAAACCGAGCGGACCTTACAACCTGGCGGCAGACGGCGTTAAGCTGTATTTGCCACGAGCGCTGTCGCTAACCAGCATCGGCGAATAAATGATCCAAGCCATTGATTTCTCCGCGATCGAGGATCAACGTTCATCGATCCATGGCGTACACCTATCCTGGCGAA
>JAYWHS010000896.1:0-2497 GCA_043777635.1 Kofleriaceae bacterium
GCTGTCCTGGCCTGCGCCAAGCACTACGAGCGCACACCGGCGCAAATCATTTTTCGTTATGCGTTGCAGCTCGGCATGTTGCCACTAACTGGCTCAAGCAGTGCAATACACTTGCGCGAGGATCTGCAAGTCTTTGATTTTGCGCTAACCGTCGACGAGATGACCGCGCTTACTGCGATTATTGTGAGTTGACAGATGCGCCACGAGATTTGCTACGCCAATCTTTTTGCGTGAACACATCAAAATCGACGACCAAACACACAGCTTTGTCGTGTTCATCAATGCCCCAGTACGCGGTGTACCCGCCGGCCCCAACCGGAAACGAAAACGCCACACCGGTGCCAGCCCGACGCTCCACCGCCATTGCGTTCGGCGCAAACACTGGTGGCGGCAGCACCGCAGGATCGCTAACCGCAGCGGTGCTTGCAGCATCTTGTACGGCTAGCCAACCCGAGGCACTCACCACGCTCGGCAGTGGGGCGGATTCGGTAGGTGGCTTGGCGCCCGCAAAATGTGCCACCGTCCAACGTGCAATCGGCGGCCGACCACAATGCAAAATCACCGCAGCTAACTTTTCTCGTCCCGCTCCGAGCGTGCGCTCGCTCGCTCCATTTGCGGGCTTTGCGCCGTTTGCGGGGCCACTGACGGCAACCGCCAACATGCAACGAAACGTCCCTGCCGGCACCTTGCGATCAAGGATGCGCTGCGATTTCGCTGCGCCAGGATCAACCAAAGCAAAGCCACCGCTTGGGCATGGCAATGGCGTTGGTAACCAACGAATCTCGATCCGTTGACCACCGAATTGCTCGCCATAGCGCAACAGCCGCGCCACATCGCGCGATGCAGCCAGCTCGCGTTTTACGTCGAGCGGTGGCGGTGGCGGCACTGCGACGAAACCGCTAACCGCCATCGTTACGCCCGGTGCCGGCGCACGCGGTGGGCCGCTCTTGTTCTTTTGAGTTTTAGCAACCTGAGTTTTACCGACCCGGGTGGTTTTGTTGGCCGGCGCAACCGGCACCTTGCGAGCGACCTTGGCCGCAACTTTTTTAGCAACCTTGGCCTTGCCTGGCACCTTGGCCTTACCGGTCGCCGCCGTACTACCGCTCCGCTTCCCCGTCGCTTTCGCTTTTACCTTGGCCATGCCAGCAACAATAACTCAAGCCGTCTTAGCGTTGGCGACGCCGGAGCATGATCATACCGACCATGAAACCACCTAAGGCCAACATCCCACCACCTTGCGGCAGCCCACTCGACTGACAGCCACCGTCGCTGCTGTTCGCACCATTAGGCCAACAGAAATTCTGCGTCGTCGACGCATCTAAGCAGCTAAAGCCGTTCGGACATGTGCGTTCAGGGTCACATGCCGCAGTGCAATACTTGGCCGTGCCGTCGCTGGCACAGGTCCCTAACAAACATTCTTCATTGCTGGTGCAGCTTGCGCCTAAACCACCTGGTTCGCTGGCGTTGGGCGAACACACACCTTGCAAGCACGAAAAACCATCGCCGCATGAATCGCCAGGTGCACACTGCGCCATGATTTTCACTTTGATCGATTGCGACAACGCTGCGCCCGCACCAGCGGCCGAGGCCGTAATGGTCTGTTCACCCGCGGCAACCGTCGTCGGCGAACTAAACACAAACGGGCCTTGGTCTAGACTGCCAATAGCAACGCCACCGACAGTGGCCTCAACGCGTTCCACTAAAAAACGCCCGCCTAACTCCACTGCCACGGCAAAACCCGGCTTCACCCACGCATCGGCTTTAGGTCGCGTGATCGCCAGCGTCGGTGGCACCGGCGTGCCAGGGCCAAACACATCTAACAAATATTGCGTGGTGTTTTGGGTGGTACCGCCGCAGTAACACTCGCGGGCTTGGCCGCGCACTTCACCACATGGTGCATCGACGTCTTGAAATTCTTTATGATACGGCGGGTACAGATACGTGAGTGGGTCTTTAGCTTCGAGTTGGTGATCGAGGCCAAATACGTGTGACGACTCTTGCACGCCAGCCCAACACAAAAAATCCAGGCTGGAGGTCTGCGCGGCAAAAACAAAGGACAGCCCATTGTCTTCGGTTGCACCGCACGACAAATACGGCGCAACGCCGCCAGCTTCAAAACTCGGATCAAAATCCGTCGACTTGCCACCGAACATCACTTCCGAGTGCGGCACATTGCCGGGATCTTCGGTCACGATCTGCAGATCAAACAACGAGTAGGTGTCCTCCATGCACTTGACCAACGATTTCCACGACGCATCGCCCCACGGATATGCCGACAACGTCGTTGGCGAACTTGCGATCGACGACGTATTGGCCCGCGCGTCATCGTTGCCGGGTCGAACCTGACAACCATTCGGCATACAGTTGTTGATGTAAATTACGTGCGAAATGTTGGTTCGCGCCGGCCGTGCACCAACCGGCAATTGGCCCCCGCGCACCGGCGGCGTTGGAGCCATCGGTCGGAAATCTGGATGATTCGGGCCAAAGGGTTGAGTCG
>JAYWHS010000897.1:0-2497 GCA_043777635.1 Kofleriaceae bacterium
CTGGCCGACCTCATTGTGTTGGGCGGCAATGCGGCCATCGAGAAAGCCGCGAGCGATGCCGGGCGCACCATTGAAGTGCCATTTACGCCGGGCCGCACCGACGCGACCCAAGCATCGACCGATGCATTCTCATTCAGCCAACTTGAGCCTAAGGCCGATGCGTTTCGCAACTATTTCAACCCAGCGAGTGGCTTATCGCCTACCGCAGCAATGATCGACCGCGCCAACTTGTTGGGCCTCACCGTCCCTGAAGTCACTGTGCTAGTCGGAGGCTTGCGGGCGCTCAACGCCAATGCTGCGCAATCGAAAAACGGCGTATTCACCGCCAAGCCAGGCACGTTGACCAATGACTTTTTTGTCAATTTGCTCGACATGTCGACCGAGTGGAAAAAATCCACAACCGTCACAGGCTTGTACGAAGGCTCGGATCGCAAAACCGGTGCTGTCAAATGGACCGCCACCGCCGTCGATCTGGTCTTTGGCTCGCACTCCGAATTGCGCGCGATTTCCGAAGTGTACGCAGCTAACGACAACCAAGAGCGCTTCGTCAAAGACTTCGTCGCAGCTTGGACCAAAGTCATGATGCTGGATCGCTTCGATATCAAGCAGTAGTCGCAAGCACGCTGTCAGCAGCGCTGCGGTGAACACTGCTACGCTGCGGCGATTCCAAGAGAACTTAAACAAGTTCTGCAGGAAGCGTAAGGTCTTACGCGGTACTCGGCCGACGGCTCTCGGCCGACGGCAACGGAGCCTTACCGGCGACGACCCAGGGCCGTAGTCATCGCGGCAACGCGACCAGGACACCCCCTTTTCGGTGTCCCGATTTCGGACACATCGTCCGGTGTCCGGACACCATCGTCCCGATTTCGGACAATCCCGGGCAGCTGGAATGCTAGGTTCGCGGGAGATGGCCCTCCTGACGCAAATCGGCCGCTGGCACGCAACGTGGTTATGCGCAGGCCGTGGATGCCATCAGCGATCGGGTCGCATCGCCGCCCGCAAGGCCAACGCCAGCACTCGTCGCCAGCGCACCGCATGCAACGACGGCCTTTCGCACCGCGAAAGCGCGGGGTTATGAACGCCGTCGGTTTGACGAGCTGCAGCAATGACCACGGTGTTGGTTCGTCGTTGGTAAGCCTCGGTGGCCCGAGATTCGAGATCCGAGGCCCGAGTGAAGACGGAATGATCGTGGAAGTCTTTCGGTGTCATTTGGTCATGGGGTCAACCACTGACGTCGAGGCCCGAGCGGCGATCACCTGTGGAATGGGTTGCTGTGCAGGAACGGTAGAATCAAGTTGCACCACTCCCGAGGCCGTGGCTTCGATTGCACTGTCGCGATTTGCGATTGCGCTGCTTGCTTCGGGGTCTCAGGTGTTTTTCCACGCATTATACGTGGTCAGCGGAGGTAGCTCGGAAAGATCTCGCACCATCGGGCCTAGCGCTTTTAGCCTTGGCGCCTTCGCCCTTCCCCGAAGCGGCAAGCCGAGAGTCTTGAGTTCACCGACGCGGCGCGAGTGACGCTCGAGTACGGCGAAGAGCTCGTCATCATCATCGACGCTGCCTTCGAAGCGCAGGTCGACACACGCGTGGAGGCCTTTTGCTCCGAGTAAAGCATCGAGCGCCGCGCCAACGTTGGTGAGCCCGTTCAAGTGCAAGGTTCGCAACGCTGGCCGATCGCTAGCGCAGATCGCGAGGGCGGCATCATCAGCGCCGTCCCAATCGCTCGAAAGCGATAGCGCGAGCAGCTCAAGAGCGGGCAGCTTCCAGGTTGCAATGCCAAGGAGAAACTCCGGCTTGAGAGGAGCGCCGACCAAATGCAGCTGGCGTAATGCGGCATGTGTACCGTGCTCTTGAATCGCTAGGTCACCAACTAAGAAGCAACGTTCTAGCGCGGGCATTGCGTCAAAGGTTGCCTGCAGATCACCGAGCGAAAACGAGTTCTGCTGTCCGGGAGAAAGAAAGTCGATGTCGAAGATGAAGTCGCGAACTGATGGCAAGACTTTTCCCGTTAGTCCTTTTGCCCACGCGGTACCTGGCAGCTCAACATCACCCCACACGTGCACAGTGCGGGGCGCCTGTGCTGCGATTTCGTCCACAATTGCGGCACAAGCCTTTTTCGTAAGTTTGCTTTCTGGTTCAAAGGTGATGCGTAACCAGCCATCTTCGTCGCGCTCGACGTCAGCGAAACCCCCAAAGCCGCTTTCGACGTGCTTGGGCTCTCGTATTTTTTTGACAGGAGGCTCGGACACGGTGACCGCACCGAGGGTGTAGCCTTGCGTCAAGCGAACTCGCACCACCTTGTCGACATGTTGCTTTGCCAGTGCCGGCGTCTCGAACTTCTCGACGACACCGTCGATGTCTACTTGTAAACCCAAGATAGCAATCGCTATCGCTGGTTTGCCGCGCGTTGAGGCAAGCATCATCTTGATTGGCGCTGGCGGTGTGGTGACGGGTGCAAGCATCGTCGCGTTGGCAACCTTCGTGGTGGATGAAGCAG
>JAYWHS010000898.1:0-8422 GCA_043777635.1 Kofleriaceae bacterium
AAACGCTCGTCAAACGTTGGCGCAGTTAAAATAGGCTTGCGGTTGGGCCGCGACAAACTCTATGAAGGTCTCAAGCGCTTGGGCTTTGGCACCAAAACCCACATTGAGTTGCCTGGCGAACAAAGCGGCCGGGTGCGCGATGGTTCGAAATGGCGTGAGATCGAACTGGCGACGATTTCGTTTGGTTACGGCATCACGGTAACGCCGTTACAAATGGCCGCCGCGATGGCCGCGATCGGAAATCACGGTTTGTACAACGAACCCCGGATCGTTGAACGCGTGGTTGGTGTCGACGGTGTTGAGCTGTATCGCGCTGAACAAGTACAGCGCCAAGTGTTGCAACCCAAGGTTGCCGACTCGATTTTGCCGATGTTGGCTTCCGTGTTTGATACTGGAAAATTCCGCGGCACTGGCTCCGAGATCGTGGTGCCAGGCTTTGTCTGTGGTGGCAAAACCGGCACTGCGCATAAATATGATCCTGCAACCAAACGTTATGCCGATGACAAGTATCTATCGTCCTTCGCTGGCCTTGCTCCGATCGACAATCCGCGCTTGGCCATTGTGGTCATTATCGACGAGCCAAGCGGCGGCGATTATTTTGGCGGCAAAGTAGCCGGCCCAGTGTTTGGCACGGTTGCTAGCGAATCGCTGCGATACTTGGGTGTGCCGGGCAATGCGTTGCCGTTACCGGCTGTCAAGCCGGGTGCCGCGCCGGCGACCGCCACTGTTACATTGCCGGGTGCGGTGGTCGGTGCTCGCGGTGTTGCTGCACCTGATAACGATAGCGCATCGCCCATTGATGGTGCCGCGGCCGGCATCGACGGGCCGCCGGATGCCGATGAGATGGACAGCGCTGATCACGCGCCAAAATTGCTTGGCTTGTCACTGCCGCAGGCGATTGCGGCGGGCAAAAAGTTAGGCATCACCATCAAAGTCAATGATGCGGCCGGCAATGCTGGTGCGTTGGTGGTGAGGCAAAGTCCTGAACCGGGTGAACCTGCCGCGGGGACGATTACCATCGAATTGGGATCGCGCCGGACTCATGCTGGCGGGCCACGGTGAGGCGCGAGGTGGCTTGCGAGGATCTGCAAAATGAGCGAGTCTGCGTCGGGCATTTTTCGACGGTAGATCGGTTATGAAACTCTCTAGCTTACTTACAGATTTGTCGGCTGTGCAGGTACACGGGGCCACCGAGATTGAAGTTCAACGCGTACGCGATGATTCACGCGCTATTGTAGCTGGCGATGTGTTTGTCGCCGTGCGCGGTCGTAGCAGCGATGGCCATGCGTTCGTAGATGCAGCGGTGGCGCGCGGCGCGGTGGCGGTAGTGGTCGACACGTTGGTCGCCAACTGTGCCGTGACCCAGATCGTCGTCGCTGATACGGCGGTGGCTTTAGGCCAACTGATTGGCCGCTGGTACGGTTGCCCAGCGGCGGCCATGCAGATGCTTGGCGTCACCGGGACCAACGGTAAAACCACAACGACTTATCTGGTTGAAAGTATCATCACTGCAGCCGGCGGGCGGCCCGGAGTAATCGGCACGGTCACCTACCGCTGGCCAGGCACCGTCGTTGATGCGCCATACACCACCCCAACGCCTGAAGTCTTGCATCACACATTGGCGTCGATGCGCGACGCTGGTTGCACCCATGTAATCATGGAAGTATCGTCGGCAGCGTTGGTGATGGGTCGGCTCGGCGGCGTGCAGTTTGATGTTGCTGGCTTTAGCAACCTGACTCAGGACCATCTCGATGTGCACGGCTCGATGGATCGCTATCGCGACGCGAAGCGCTTGTTATTCACCCATCACTTGAACGCGGGCAGGGCCGTAGTCAACATTGATGATCCCGCTGGCGAATACTACGCCGCCACCGTCGACGCAGCGCGGGTGGTGCGAGTTTCGACGGATTCGAGTAACGCTGCGGGTGCCACCGCTGACGTGCGCATCGTGAATTGTGAATCGACCGTGCGCGGTATTCGCGGCACGGTGCAAACGCCGCGCGGGATGTTTCCAGTCGAAGCGCCGCCGTTGGTGGGTGCCTACAACGTCGCCAACATGGCGCTTGCCGTTGCCATCTGTGAGGCAGCCGGCGTTGCACACGCGCACATTGCCGCCGGCATCGCAGCGTTACTCGGCGTGCCAGGCCGCGTCGAGCGGGTTGCGAACGACGCCGACTTGGATATCCTTGTCGATTACGCACACACCCCTGATGCATTGCGCAATGTGTTGGCGGCGTTGCGACCACTGACCAAGCGCCGGCTCATTTGTGTTTTTGGTTGCGGCGGCGATCGTGACCCAACCAAGCGGCCGATCATGGGCGCAGCGGTGGCCGAACTTGCCGATCTCGCGATTGTCACTAGCGATAATCCACGTACCGAAGATCCGCAGGCAATCATCGACGCGATTTTACCGGCCGTGCCCAACGCATTCTTCGTAGGTACCGATCGCCGCACTGCGATTCAGGCGGCTATTTGCGAAGCGACGCCAGGCGATATTGTGCTCATTGCCGGCAAAGGCCACGAGGATTATCAAATTCTCGGTACGACCAAAATTCACTTCGACGACCGTGAAGAAGCTGCGGCCGCGGTGGCGCAGCGTCAGGTATTTAAAATCGGTGACATCGCTAACATGCTTGGCTCAGCGTCGCGCGCTGACCAGGCCGGGGCATTGCCGGCTAGCCAAACCACCGCATCGCGGGTTGTGATCGATAGTCGACAAATTGCACCGGGTGATCTGTATGTTGCGATCATCGGTGAAAACCTTGATGGCAATGATTTTGTCGCCGCTGCATTCGCGGCTGGTGCAGTGGCGGCCATTGCCAGCTGGTCGGCGCTCGATCGTTTGCAAATCCAGATATCGCCTACCCAACGCCGGCAGGTAATCTTTGTCGAAGATACTCGCCTTGCGTTAGGGCTCATCGCGCAAGCGCATCGGCAAACGTGGGGCCAACAGTCTGGGCGTAAACTGATTGCGATCACCGGTTCAGCTGGTAAAACCACCACCAAAGAGCTGACCCGTTCCGCCTGTGCAGCGTTTGGTACGACCCATGCTGCCGTAGGTTCGTTGAATAACGAAACCGGCGTGCCGCTCACGATGGTAGGCCTGCGCCACTATCATCGCTTTGCCGTGCTTGAAATGGGCATGCGCGGGTTGGGGCAAATTGAATACCTCAGCAAACTGGCCGAGCCCGATGTCGCGGTAATCGTGAATGCAGGTAGTGCGCATATCGAGTTGCTTGGTTCGACCGATGCCATCGCCCAAGCCAAGAGTGAAATTTGGCTGGGCCTTGCGCCGGGTGGTGCTGTGGTGCGGCCTGCTGCCGACCCACGGCTTGCGGCGTGGGCTCAACAACATCGCGCTGATGCACCCACCTTTACGTTTGGCGAAAGCGCTGAAGCTGATGTCCGGTTATCGGACTATCGCGCGATTGGGCCAACCGAGGTTGCGTTTACGTTGCAATTACAACACGCGTTGCCAGCGGCGACATTGTCGGGTACCTCGCCGATTTTGGGTCGCCACGCTGCGATCGATGCAGCCTGTGCTGTTGCGGCGGCAGTCGCGGCCGGTGTACCTGCCGCTGATGCGGTGCGCGGGATAACGCGGGCTCGCAACGCTGGAATGCGTGGCGAAGTTGTCGTGGTCGCTGGGCGCAATGTGATCGTTGATTGTTACAATGCCAATCCTGCGTCGATGGCAGCATCACTAACAATGCTGGCGGAACTTGCTGGGCCAGTTCGTGATGGTGCCCGGCCGGCGATTGCCATCGTCGGTGATATGTTGGAGCTTGGCGATTTTGCTGAGCAGGCACATGTCGCAGTTGGCCAATTGATTGACCAACTTGATTTGGGCGTTATTGCACTTGGCGCCTGGGGCCGTACCGTGGCAAGCCATGCGGTACATGTCATTACGGTTACCGATGATCCGGCCGTCGCCGCACATCGGGCCTTGGCGGGAACAAAGCCAGGTGATTGGTTGTTACTCAAAGCCTCACGCGGCATGCGCTTAGAGCGCGTGCTGGTCGCGATGCAGGCACAGGCTGGCACTTTCGCTTCGGAGCTTGGCTGATGTTTTTCTATTTGTTCCACACCTTACTTTCAGACCGCGTGTCGTGGCTGCGAGTTTTTCGATACCCATCGACCCGGATTATCGCTGCTGCCATCACCGCCTTGGTATTGGCATGGGTGTTAGGGCCGTGGTTCATCAACCGGCTCAAGGCGCGGCAAATCGGCGAAGTGATTCGCACCGACGGCCCGGAGACGCATAAGAAAAAAGCCGGCACGCCAACCATGGGCGGCTCGCTGATTATTTTCTGCCTCGCAGTTTCAACGCTGTTGTGGTGCGATCTCACCAGCAAGTTCGTTTGGCTAGCGCTATCGGTGACGGTTGGCTTTGGCATTATCGGCTTTGCCGACGACTACGCCAAAGTTTCAAAACAGAACAAAGCTGGGATTTCTGGCAAGTTGCGCTTGGTGTTGGAATTTGCGATCGCTGGTGCAGCGATGGCCTACGTATTCTATTCCGACTTGTACAGCCCCGATCTTCGGTTCCGGTTGCAATTGCCATTTAGCAATTTCTATCAAAGTGGCTTAGAGCTACCGGCTTGGTTGTATGTAATCTTCGGCGCATTTGTCGTTGTGGGTTGCGCCAATGCCGTCAATCTCACCGACGGACTCGACGGTTTGGCGATTGGCCCGTCGATTATGAACGCCGGTACGTTTTTGATCTTTGCGTATCTCGCAGGCGTTACCACCACGGTGATTGGGCCTAGTGGTCATCCCGAAAATTTAGCAAAGTATCTGCACATTGCGCATATTCCCGGGGCCTCGGAGTTGGCGGTGTTCTGCGCTGCGTTGTTTGGCGCTGGCATTGGGTTCCTTTGGTACAACACGTATCCGGCGCAAGTGTTTATGGGCGATGTTGGCGCGCTGGCACTTGGTGGATCCATCGGCATGTTGGCGGTGCTAACCAAAAACGAGCTGATCTTGACCTTGGTTGGCGGCCTGTTTGTGGTCGAAGCGTTGTCGGTGATTATCCAAACCAGTGTGTTCAAAGCGACCAAGAAGCGGACCGGAGTTGGCAAGCGGGTATTTCGCATGGCACCGATTCATCATCACTATGAAAAGCTGGGATGGGCCGAACCCAAGATCATCGTTAGGTTTTGGTTGGTCAGTTTGCTGCTTGCGATGATGGCGCTCGGATCCCTCAAGCTGCGCTAAGGATTGCCGTGGCTGCGCGGCAAGCTGCGTGGTAAGTTTTGATATGACGCGCGTGTTAGCTCTTCGCCAACTCACCGCCGATGGCGTGCACCGCATGCCGGGCAGGTTGGTCGCTGCGTTAAGCGTGTCGTTGGTCGTGGGTTGTGGTGAAACCGGCTTTTCCTTTTCAGCGTCGGTGCAGCCGGGTGGCGGCCAAACTGTTGCGGTCAATGGCGAGACCGGATTTGCTTCGTACCTATGGTGGCAACACTTTGACAGCTACGAGCAGAGCGGCCAGGTTGGGCGCATCACCGTCGAAGCGTGGGCCCAAGGCGTGCCGATTGTGATCGACACGATCGGTCCCGGCTATTGTCGCGAACTGTGCGCCACCGATTGGTGTCAAGCCGGTTTAGTCGCGGAAGAGACCGTGCGGGTTGTGGTCAATTCACCTTTGCTAATTACAGGTGGTTGTGTCGATTACGACGGAAACCGGTACGACATCTCGAAGTAGGCTCCGCAACTTGGTAAACCTTGGGCATGGAACTCGCGGGCAAAAAAGTAGTTGTCGTAGGCTTAGCCCAAACCGGCGTGGCCGTTGCCAAGTTCTGCGTGCGCCGTGGTGCTCACGTGGTCGTTACCGATTCAAAGCCGGCAGCGCAGTTGGCTGAGCCCATGCAACAGCTCGCCGACACCGCGGTGACCTGGGAAGTTGGCGGCCACAACATGGCCACGTTCACCTCCGCAGATTTGGTGGTGATGTCGCCTGGCGTGCCCAATCTAAAGTTCATGGATGCCGCCCGTGCGGCTGGGGTCGAAGTCATCGCTGAAATTGAACTAGCGTACCGCTGCTTGCATCCCGAGGCCAAGATCATCGCGATTACCGGCACCAACGGCAAATCCACCACCACCGCGCTAGCTGGCGAACTTTGTAAAGCTTCGGGTCGGCCGACATTTTGCGGTGGCAATCTTGGCAACATGCCGATGATTGACGCCGTGGATCATCCGGCCAATTGCGCGGGCGGTTTGATCGTCGTCGAAGTGGCCGCCTTTATGCTGGAAAATTGCTCCACATTTCGGAGCGATGCCGGCGTGCTGACCAACATTACCGAAGATCATCTTGATCGTTTCAAGACCATGGCCAACTACGCTCACATGAAAGGGCGGATATGGGATTGGCAACGCAGCAGCGATATTGCCATTGGCAATGCCGCCGATGCTTGGGTGATGCAAGAAGCGCAAGCGACAGTGGCCCCGTTTTATTCATTCGATTCGCGCCGAACCGCCGCAACCCCGAGCTTGGGCGCCAGGCTGTCAACTGATCGAAACTACATTGAATTGTCGCTGCCGACGGGTGTCGAATCATATCCCGTCGACGATTTGGTGATTGTCGGAAATCACAACATGGAAAATGCAATGGGTGCCTATCTCGCCGCACGCGCGGTGGGGGTGTTGCCCGACGCCGTGCGAGCCGGCGCGCGAGCGTATCGACCGTTGCCGCATCGCATGGAATTGGTCGGTGAATTGCCCCGTGGCGGCGCTACCATCAATTTCTATGATGACTCCAAAGGCACCAATGTTGCGTCGGTGGCGGCCTCGGTGCGTGGCTTTCCACGGCCCATGGTGCTCATCGCTGGCGGCGTTGACAAAGGCGGATCGTATCAGCCGATGATCGAAGCCCTTGACGGTGTGTGCCAAGGCATTATTCTCATCGGCGCAGCAGCACCACTGATTCGCCAGGCTGCCGAAGCTGGCGCTGTTACCTATCCGGTCTTCGACGCTGGCGATATGTTTGACGCGGTGGCGCGGGCCGTTGCGTTGTGCAAGGGCGGCGATGCCGTGGTGTTGTCGCCGGCTTGTTCCAGCTACGACATGTTCCAAAATTACGGCCACCGGGGTCGGGTGTTTCGCGACGCCGTGAGTGCGGTTGGCGCAACCCGCCTTGACGCTGATTCGCCGGCGCTGCTGGACCATCACTAACCGGCGCTGCGTTATTGCGTCACTTTACGGTTGCCCAAGATCACATCTGAGCCGATATCAAGAACTTCAACGTATTTCCCGTATGCTTCGAAGCCCGATACGATCAACTGTGAGGTGCCTGCGGCTTGTCCGTTGGGGGCGACACGAAGCTCGACACGTAGTTCAACATCGTTGAAGTATTTGCTGTGACCAACCGGGCCCACGCCGTACAACCGCGTGTGCCACAACGGTGCGCCGGTCGTGAGGTCATACGCATCGATCGTGGTGCCCGTGGAAATGGCACAGTAACGCGCGACCAAAACGGTCGTACCGGAAATTGCCAACGCACCGCCTGGCACAAATTGGTCGGCCAGTTCAATCCCCCAGCCGGCACCTTGTTTTTTGTCGGTACAGCGAAGCTCGGTGCGGTCGCGATCGCGATCGAGTTTCATTGTGCAGGTGCGTTGCCCATCGCCTACCGCAATAGCTTTGTTGAAGCGTACGGTTGTGCCGGGAAATTCAAAAGCTACGTTCTTTGCTGCACCTAACGCAGGTAGCGAAATCGAGCTGCTGGCTACGGTAGCGGATCGCGCTGTGGCCTTCGGTACAAGTGCGTCGACGCGAGAATCATGGTTGTCGACCAAGCCGGTCGCAATGATATCGCCCGTCGTCGGGTGGACATCTTCAATATAGCGCCCTGAGGATTCCCACCCAAAGACCCGAAGTTTGCCATCGACCAATTGCATTTGCACGTCATTGAGATATTCGCTGTGTGTGATTCGCCCGAGCCCAAAGAGTTTACGGTGCCAGGCCAGCGCGCCGCTTTTCAACTCGTAGGCAGCGACGGTGCAGCCACTCGAATCGCGATTGAACTGCGCAACGTATAACAGGTTGGCGTCGGCGATCATGGTGGCGCCATCAGAACCGGTTGCGGTTTGGTCATAGCCCCAAGTCCGTTGGCCTTTGCCATCCCGACATTCAAGCGCAGTGCTACGCGCGCGATCGTTATAGGTGGTCCGGCAACGCAACGCGCTGGTTTTGATCTCAACTGGGTGGGCTTGATGTTTGGGCGGTGCGCCATCCCATCGCCAAGCAGTGGGTGCCGTTACACTGGGTTGTGGCGCGTGCACGGTGGCTTTCGTCGTCGGTTGCTTCGCTTCAGCGTTGCCAAAATGCAGGTAGCTGACCATGATCGCGAACGGACCGCGCTTGAGCCAAAAGTTCAGTGCAGTTGCCATCGAAATTACAACGGCTAACCACGCCGTTTGAT
>JAYWHS010000899.1:0-8416 GCA_043777635.1 Kofleriaceae bacterium
GTGGCGAATCACGCCAGCGCTAATCATCGCTGATTTAGATCGTGCGCAGCAGTTACGCGTATGCTGTTGTCATGAAGAAACTTTTTGCAGCCATCCTGCTTGCCGCCGCCGTCACTGGTTGTGGCCCCAAGCATGCATCATTTGTTAAGGCCGAAACCGCAGCGCTCGGTCGTGTGGTGGTGTACCGCAATGGCGTCGCATTCTATGAGCGCAAAGCCGTGGTTACCGGTGGTACGTTAACGGTCAGTGTGCCGCGCGAGCGCGTCGACGATTTTCTCAAAAGCCTCACCGTCACCGATGCTTCGAATCATCGTCCGTTGCCAGTTTCGATACCGCGCGAACAAGCGGAAAATGACGGATATTTGGTGATGAAGTTACAATTGCCTTCGAACGCACCGACCAATGTGTTGTTGACCTATGTAACCGAAGCACCAGCTTGGAAGCCGAGCTACCGCATTGTGGTTGGCGCCAAAGGCAAAGTCATGCTCGAAGGCTGGGCCATCGTCGATAACACCTCCGGCGAAGACTGGAAGGGTGTATTGGTCGGGGTTGGTTCGAGTTCAGCGTTATCGTTCCGATATGACTTGTGGTCGGTGCGCCAAGTGCAGCGTGAAATGTTGGCCAACGGCGAAATGCTCGCGGTTGCACCGCCAACCGGCGGTTCACCGTTCACCACGTCGCCAGGTGACAACGCTGGCGAGGCCGTGTTGGCCGATTTTGCCGACGACGAAATTCGTCGCCCTGATGGCCATCCGGAAAACACAAAATCCAAGCGCATGGCAGAAGAAAGCGACAACGAGGTCGCGATGAGCGCACCGGTGCAAGCTGCACCACCCCGTGATCAGCGTAAAGACAGCCGTTCGCGACCCAACAGCAAAGCGCCGGTTGCGCCAACCGCCGATACGTGGGGCATGAGCGGGGGCGGGCGCGGTGCTCCGGCCGCCAACAAACCTAGCAAAGTTGCGGTGCGTGACTCGCGCGCATCGGTTGGCGATCAAAAAATGGCCAACATTTCGTCGGCACTGATCAACGGGACTCAAACCATCGAAATTCAAGCGTCGGCCAATTCGAATCAAGTGGGCGCTGACCGTCGAGCCAGCGACCGCGCCAATATCGTTCGCAATCAACTCATCGATCGCGGCGTAGCGCCAAGCCGAATCAAAGTTGTGACCAATGTGTCGGCTTCGGTGGCCGACAAGGTCCGCTTGGTAGCCATTGCGCAATCGCCAGCCGAACAACAAGCTGCCAAAGCCGCGAAAAACTCCGACTTGGATGCGCCACCGGTTGGTGAAAGTCATTTCGACTCCGACGTGCCGATGACGGTCAACAAGGGTTCGAGCGTGATGGTTTCGATGGTACGCAAAGAAACCGACGGCGAAGTTGTCTACCTGTACGACGCCGAGTCGGCGCGTGGCAACGATCGCTTTGCGTTCAAAGCGGTGCGCTTGCGCAATCCTACCGATTCCACCTTAGAAACTGGGCCGGTGACGGTCTACGGTCAAGAGCGTTTCATCGGCGAAGGCTTGACCGATCCGATTCCTCCAAACGCATCGGTGGTCGTGCCTTTCGCATTGGATCGCCAGATTATTATCGACCGTGATGCGTCGCAGGAAAATCGTATTTCGCGCTTGGTGACGCTGCAGCGCGGCATTCTGACTGCGGAAGTGCAGCACATCAAACGCACCAAATTGACAATCACCTCGCGGTTGCCAACGCCAAGCAAGTTGTTCTTGCGGCACTCGGTAGGCAAGGGCTGGACCCTTATTGATTCGCCGAAATCGTTCGAGCGCTTGGGCGATGCCCACTTGTTTGCAATTGATTTGGCACCGAATCAGCAAAAAACCATTGAGATTGCCGAAGCCACGCCAATGGAACGCACCATGGATTTGTCGGCCGATGTCACCCTCGACATGCTCAAGTTGTTTGTGAATGCGCCCGAGATGACGGCGGACCTCAAGACTCAATTGAACGGCTTGCTGGCGATTCATCGCGAAGTTGCCGACATGATTGAGCGCGAAGCCAACCTGCGTAAGAAACTTGAGGACTACCGCGAGCGCATGGACGAACTACATGTGCAGTTGGTTTCACTGCAACTGGTAAAAACCGGAGGCGATTTACTTAGTCACTTGCGCATCAAGATGAAAGACATCTCGGACCGCGTCCAGAAAACCACCATCGAAGTGGTGGATACCGAAGAAAAAATCATGTTGGCGCGGATTCGCTTCGCCGATGCCTTGGCCGAGCTGTCGTTGGCCGACGCAACCAAATCGCCGAAGTGAGCAATCGGGTAGGAGCCATGCGCAAAAAGGGCTAGGGCGCTTGGCCGGCATCGCGGCGACGCCTATGCTCCGCTCATGTCGCGAGCCATGTGTATTGGAGTAGCCTTGTTGTTCGCTGGGTTACCAGCGCTGTCGAGTTGTGAAAAAACCAATCACGAGAACATCGATAAATGGATGCGCACCAGCAAAGGTCCAGGCAAATTGCGCAAGGCCCTCAAGGCCTCCGACATCGATGCCGAATTGTCGGCGCATGCTGCGATCAATTTGATTCGTACGGGCGCTGAAACCGAGGTGTTCGACGCGATCCGCGACATGAATCCAGCGCGCCGCGACCAGGTCACAGGGAAACTGGTGCCAAGGCTATGGGAAGTCGCACGCGTCGAAGGTGAAATGACGGTGCCGTCGCCAGCGCAAGCCGATGCTAAAGACGCTTTGTTTGAATTGCGCGATAAGGCCAGTCCGGACATAAAACTGACCATCGATACGTACCTCACTGATTGGTACACCGGCGGCTATTACGAAGCCCGGGCAAACTTGGGCAAGTTCATCGGCTGCAAGGTGCTACGGACGTTGGGGCCGGCGGCTGGCGACAAATTGATGTCAGCGGCTAATGCAATTTTGGCCAAGCCAATCACCGGCACCACGCGGGCCAAGATTGGCGACGAGTTGTTATTGGGCATGGCTGCGTCAGGCAGTGCCGATGCGGTGAAGTACATTTTGGACATCGCTCGGCTAAATCGCGGCGACAAGACCCAAGGCCCACGCGCGTTGTCGTCGCTGTACAAAGCGTACCTTGAACCAGGCGGCTTGTTCGATCCGGTTGATCCTGTGGGGTTGGTGCCAAGCGTTGAGAAGTTGGCCGAAATCGCCAAAGACAGCACTGCGTCGCCGCAAATGGCCAACGATGCTGTGTCTTTGATCCGAGCGATCGGCATGCCGCAGTGTCTGCCGGTGTTGGTCGGCATGATTACGCAACTGCATCGAGATGAGCAGTTTCGCTATGTTGGTGCCAACAATGCGCTCAAGTGCGGTGGTCCTAGCGCTATCATCTCTGTGGTCGAAGCGCTGCCTGACAATGCCGAGTATCAACATGAAGACCTCGTAGGCGCGGTTTCTGGTGAAATCGCCAAAATTGGGCCGCGTGATCAAACCCTGACGCTGGTGCGTCAGTTGCTCGGCAAAAAGTCAAAAATGGCCCGTTGGGTGGCGATTGAAGCTTTGCTAAAACTTACGTCCAAGGAAGATATTGCTGCAATTTCAGCGCTTTCCGGAGACAGTACGAAGCTGTCAGGGTACTGGGGCGATCAGTCCGATGTGCCTGCGAAAGAACGCAAAATCGAGCCAAGCTTGGGCAAGCGAGCCACCGAGATCGCCGCAGCGCTCAAGGCTCAGCCGTAGCCGACTGCTCAAGATAGTGTTTGGATCCGCTAGTAATTGGACCGTGGATTCGTTGTATCATCCGCGTAGTTAGCTGTTTTGCTTGTAGTAGGAGACGTTTTCGCAATGGACCAGAGTAAGAAGACGATGCGCCATTTCTATTGCCGTGACGTCCTATGGGAGACGTTCGAGCAAATGGCCAACGACTTCGACTGCTCGATTGACTATTTGGTCAACGAGTCGATGCGTTATTACGCGCGATCGAAGAATTACGGCGGTGGTGATGCCAAACCTCCCACCGGCGTGTCGCCAGGTCAGGCAAAGCCCAACACGCTCGGCGGCGGGTCACGGCCCGACAACCGGCCGCAGCCAGCGACCTTGGCACCACCACAACGTAAACCGCCGGCCCCGACGCCTGGATACGTAAATCCGGCACCAGCCCCGGCACCACCGCCGCCAGTTGCGCCGGTTTCAAATGGCAGTGGGCCAACGCTGTTTCTGGTCTACAACGGCCAGCGGTTTCCGGTCACCAAGGACCAGTTCATCATTGGTCGTGGCAGCAAGTCGTCTGATTTGGCGATCAAAGACGGCAACATCTCGCGCAAGCATGCCGCCGTCATTCGCCGCAATGGCACGTTCTATATTAAAGACCTCGGGTCGACCAACGGTATCGACTACAAAGGCATGCGCATCGACAATAAACGCATCGATGAAGGTGACATTTTTCATCTGTGTGATTACGAGCTGCGGTTCACCTATCGCGGTGACTGACGCAGTGACTGACACTGATTTTATCGACACAGTGTTTTAAATACACGTGGCACGACCTGATCCATTGCGAGACTTACGCGACCGTATTGCGCTAGCTGCTCGCGATAACTTTGCTGGGGTTGCAAAAATCGGTGGCTTGGGTGGCGCTTTACGCATCGCTGCCGACGGCGTGCTGGCGGGTACGATGGGGCCCGGTGTAGCCGAGCTCCAAGCATGGCGAGATGATCTTAGTGGCTTCGAAGCTAGTTCGTTGGCGCAACGCGAAATACTAGTGGCGCGCGGCATGCGCTTGGTTCGCTCGTTCGCTGCATCGGCGGGCCCTGCGTCGAGCGTGCGCTCGTTTGCTGCATCGGCGGGTCCGCTGGTTTCAGCGTCGTCGCCGCCGGCACTTGTGGCGGTCGTTCCGCCACCCAAGGCTGCTGCTAAAGCTGATCCTGCGGTGTCCCCTCCACCGGTGCGCAAGCCTCGGGCTGCGAAGCTCGCGGCGATCGCCGCAGTCTCTGTTGATCCGTTGGCGGCGCCGACAAGTTCAGTCAAAGGCATCGGCCCCGCGTTTGCGCAGTTGTTGGCGGACGGCGGGGTGCTCACCGTCGAAGATCTGCTGTGGCTAGTGCCGGTTCGTTACGACGATGCGCGCCGGGCGCGGACCATTTCTAGTCTGACAGCGGAGGCCGATGATGGTCAACGCGTGGTGCTGGTGGGCGAAGTGGCATCGGCGCGCATGGTGTTTGCTCGGGGCCGGCGCTGGGCCGACGTCAAACTCATCGACACCGATGGTGCCGGCATCCAAATTCGATTTTTTAATGCATGGGCCGGCATCGAAAAAAAGTTTCCAACTGGCAGCAGCGTTTGTGTTGCTGGCGCGGTGCGCTATCGCGGTGGTCGACCTGAACTTGCTAACCCTGATGTCGTGGCCACCGACGGTTCTCCGATTGTTACCTACTATCCGCGCATTGCTGGCGTGCCACCGGCGCGCATCAAAAGTGCATGCTTGGCGGCACTGGCCCATGTCACCACCTTGGCCGATGAGATTCCGCCGACTGTCGCCGCTCAACTTCAGCTGCCATCGCTGGTTGAATCGGTGCAGACGCTGCATCAGCCGCCAGCTACGCTGACGCTGGAACAAGTCGACGACATGTTGGCTGGTGTGTCGCTGTGGCATCAACGTTTGGCATTCGGTGAACTGTTTGCATTGGCGACGGCCGCCGCCATGCAACGGGCTGCACGTTGCGCTGGCACGGCACTGGCGTGTCCGGTGGTGCCAGCGTTACAAGCGAGCTTGGCGTCCGTACTTGGGTTTGAACTCACGCTGGCGCAACAATCTGCGCTCACGCAAATTGCCGAAGATTTGCAGCGGCCGGTGCCGATGAACCGGTTGCTCGAAGGCGATGTGGGTTCAGGCAAAACCGCAGTCGCTTTTGGTGCTGCGCTGGCTGCGGTGCGCGCCGGCTACCAAGTAGCAGTGATGGCGCCGACCGAAGTGTTGGCCGAGCAGCATGAAAAAAATCTGCGCAACTGGGGCAGCACGTTGGGGGTGCGGGTGGCCTTGCTCACGGCATCAACTCCATCTGGGATTCGCACGTCGACGCTGAGTCTCGCTGCGGCAGGGGCGGTGGATATTGTGATTGGCACCCACGCGTTGCTTGCCGAACGAGTCGGTTTTGCCAACTTAGCATTGGTAATTATCGACGAGCAGCAACGGTTCGGCGTGGCGCAGCGCATGAAACTGCGTGACAAAGGCGGCACTGGCGTTGGCGTTCCGCATCTGTTGGTAATGACGGCGACGCCGATTCCACGGACGTTGGCGCTCACTGCGTTTGGCGACCTTGATCGTACCGTGCTCGATGAATTGCCACCGGGCCGAACCCCGATCGCGACCCGGGTTGTCAGTGGCAAAACTGGATGGAACCAAGCCGTAGCGCACATGCGTGCGACGCTCGCAAAAGGTCATCAAGTTTATGTCGTTTGTCCGCGCATTGCGGCGGATGCCGAAGCTGGCGTCGCGCGTGGCACCGAAATCGACGCGGAATCCGTGCATCAACGATTGGCGACGGAGCTTTCCGACGTGACCGTCGGGCTGGTACATGGGCGCCAAGCTAGCCCGATGCGAGACGCTACGATGCGCGGATTTCGCGATGGCAGCGTCGCGGTGCTGGTGGCCACCACCGTGATCGAAGTGGGCGTGGATAACCCCAATGCTTCGCTTATGATGATCCTCGGTGCGGATCGGTTTGGCTTATCGCAGCTGCATCAATTGCGTGGCCGGGTCGGTCGCGGCGCAGCGCTATCGAGCTGTTGGCTGCATGCCAATGCTGACCCGACCCCCGAGGGCAAACAACGGTTGGCGGCCATGGTCGAGACCACCGATGGTTTCAAAATCGCTGAGCGCGATTTACAATTGCGCGGCCCTGGCGAATTATTTGGCGAACAGCAAGCTGGTGCACCACGGCTGGCGATTGGCGATCAGGCCTTGTATCTTGAACTTTTGGTGCAGGCTAGGGCTCACGCGGCACCGCTGGTGGAGGCGGATCCAAGCCTAATAGCTCCAGCGCATGCACTTTTACGCGCTGCGGTACAAAGGCGGATTGGTTCGGTGTTTGATGCTCAGAGTGGCTAGATCGCGCCATTACTGTGCCAAGTGCAACAATCGCCGTACTTGAAAGCAACAACCACGCAAAATTGTTGTTGCGAGCCTCATCGCGATCAGTACTATCCGGTCATGAAGGTATTTGTAGGGACGTCGTTCCTGTCTGTTTGTTTGGCTGCGGGCGCTTTGGTTGCATGTGGAAAGGGCTCTGGCGACCCAACGCCTGATGCCGCCCGACAAATTGATTCGGCCCCTGCGCGCTGCGGCGACGGCACATGTTCAACCAGCGAAATCGGCAACTGCTCGGTCGATTGCGGCGGCCCGGTTACGTGCAACAACAACGGGACCTGCGACGCCGGTGAAATGAATTTGACGCCGGCATGTCTCGATTGCCCGAACAACGGCATGTGCAACAACAACGGGACCTGCGAACCCGGCATGGGCGAAGACGTGACCAATTGTGCGGCCGATTGTCCAGCCTCGGGCGCTTGCAACATGAACGGCATGTGCGATGCGGGCGAAGACACCATGACCTGCGTCGATTGCCTGGGTGGCGGCCTAATTTGCAGCTCCAATGCGCAATGTACGACTGCGGGCGAATGCTGCGTGCTCAATGCATTTTGTTTGCCTGGCACGATCATCCTCGACAACTGCATACCGCAGTAAGTCTTAGGTTTAGGCGTCGCGCTTAGGGTGCTGTTGCGCCCACCGACGATGCAACCCATGCGAGGTACGCCGGCAAGCCGTCGCTAACCGGCACAACCAACGCTTCGGGCACGTCGTACGGGTGCAGCTGCGTGACGCGCTCAACTAGCTGTGGTGCGACCGCTGTGGTGGTCTTAAAAATCGCCAGGACTTCAGTCTCGTCGGAGATTTTGTCTTGCCAGCGAAAAATCGAGCGTACCGCAGGGATGAGATTCACGCAGGCGGCAAGCCGTTCTTCGACCAACGCGCGGCCGATGGTTGTGGCTAATTCGCTACTTGGAAAAGTTACCAACACCACGCAAATCATATCAATACTGTCACGTACCACATTGAGTGGGCCGTGTGGTTTGCCGTAACGTCGCGCTGATGCTCATCGTGCAAAAATTTGGTGGCACTTCAGTAGGCTCGGTTGAGCGTATGCGCAATGTGGCGCAGCGTTGTATTGCAGCGCAACGCGCCGGCAATGACATTGCGGTGGTGGTGTCGGCGATGTCGGGCGAGACCAACCGTTTGCTGGGCTTGGTCCGGCAGCTGCACGACGATGTGAACGATCGCGAAGTCGATGTAATCGTCGCCACCGGCGAACAGGTGACGGTTGGCTTGGTCGCACTGGCCATCCGTGCGGCAGGTGGTAAAGCGCGATCGTTTTTAGGCCATCAAGTAAAGATCGTAACCGACAGCGCGTTTTCACGGGCGC
>JAYWHS010000900.1:0-8409 GCA_043777635.1 Kofleriaceae bacterium
CCCTGTTCCGCTGTCAATGCATTTCTTGTTGGAGCAACTCAGCTTTCATGTTGCCAATTCCAAGGTGTTTTCGGTTGCATGTGACTGCGCACTGATCGGTGAATTAATTTTTGCCAGTGGACGCGGCGGAATTTACAGACTCAAAGATGCTCGTGTCGGTTCTGACGAGCGTCACAAGCATGGGCCGTTGTGTGCGCTTCGAAACGTTTGTTTTCATCCCGCTAACGTAGCAACTGATGCCACGATGCCGGCATTGGTTGAAGCCGTTCGCGCAACTGGTGAATTTAGTCTTTACGAGCGGTTAGCCACGGACTGGAGTCTGCTTGCGACAGATCTCGACCTTGGCCGATGGGCACTGCAGCAACTCAACGCAGTGGGTCGATATGAACTGCAGGCGATAGGTCGGTGGTGAATCCTAAACGCTAGATTCAGGTAACTCCTGATTGCCGATAAATCCGCCTACACATTGATTTGAGAACAGGCGGTTCCAAATCGATGAATAGGATCGAGGTCTTAGCCCTCGTCGCGAACCCGCCAGTCCGTGCCGCCTGGCGCATCAAACATTTCAACATTGAGCGCGGTGAGTTCGCCGCGAATTTCGTCGGCGCGTGCAAAGTTTTTGTCGGCGCGTGCCGTGGTGCGCTCGGCCAACAACCCTCGGACTTGGGCGACATCAATGTTGTGACGCTTCACCAGCCGAGCACGGCGCTCGCTTAAGTACACGCTTGGGTCATTTTCAAAAACGCCTAAAGCATGGCCAACATCGCGCAGGTTTTCTGCCACCGACGCCAGCGTGCGTCGACGATCATCTTTGTTGATGCCTTTGCCGCTATCTAAAAATTTGTTGGCGAGTTTAGCGGCGTCCCCCATGATAGCGATCGCCACCGGCGAATTGAAATCATCCGCCAACGCATCGCGCACCGAATCGAGCCAACCCGCCGCGGCTTTATCGATGTTGCCCACGCTGTCATCGCCAGCGTTGCTCGCCAAAAACGTATCGATGCGTTGCAGGGTCAAGTAGAAGTATTCCAACCGTCGGTCGGCAGTTTCTAAGCTGTTGAAACGCACGCCAATCGCGGTGCCTGCGGCGTCGCGAATGCTTTCGATTTCAAAATCGACTGGCGAGCGATAGTGGTGCGATACACAGAAGAACCGCAGCGCTTCACCGCCGACCGCTAGTGCGATTTGATCGCAATTGAATACATTGCCGAGCGACTTCGACATTTTTTCGCCGGCAAAATTGAGAAAGCCGTTGTGCATCCAGTAGCGTGCAAACGTGTGGTCGCCGTGGGCACCTTGCGATTGCGCAATTTCATTTTCGTGATGCGGGAAAATTAGGTCTTTGCCGCCACCATGCAGGTCGAAGGTTTCGCCGAGATGGGCCACCGTCATGGCTGAGCATTCAATGTGCCAACCGGGCCGGCCATTGCCCCACGGTGATGGCCAAAACGGCTCACCGGGTTTGGCGGCTTTCCACAAGGCAAAGTCGGGCGCCGCGCGTTTGCGCTCGTCGACTTCGATGCGCGCACCGGCCCGTAAATCGTCGATGCTTTGACCCGAAAGCTTACCGTAGGCCGGAAACGTGTCGACTTCGAAATACACATCGCCGTGGCTGGCGTAGGCTTTGCCGTTGCTGATTAGTTTTTCAATAATCGCGATGATTTCGTCGATGTGATGGGAAACTTTAGGCTCTACGTCGGGTGACGTGATGCCAAACCGGGCCATGTCGCGATTGTAGTCGGTGGCAAAGCGTGCGGCCAAAGCCATCGGATCTTCACCAAGTTCGTTGGCGCGCTTGATGATTTTGTCGTCGACGTCGGTGACGTTGCGCACGAATTTGACGCTGTAGCCAAGCCACAAGAGTGAGCGCCGAATGGTGTCAAAAGCAATCGCTGAATAGGCGTGGCCGATGTGCGCCGGCGCGTACGTGGTTGGCCCGCACAAATACATTTTGACCTTGCCCGGTTCGAGTGGTTCGAACGGCACTTTTTGGCCACGTAAAGAATCGTAGAGACGTAAGCTTACTGGAGTAGTCACGTCGCAGTTGTAACACCCGCGCCAATCGGGTGGCTAGACGGGCCGCAGGCTTGTTACCTACTCGCAATGCCTCCCAGCCATGGAAAATCGTACAAAAAGCCGTAGCAATCATTGAGTCTTACCCAAACACAAACCTCGGCCGACGGCACTCCGCCGACCGCTCCAGAGCCTCATCGCCCGATTCACCAAGGCGCTTTTCATCGCGGCTATCCGGCCAACCAAGTGTTGTCGATCATCGGGCACAATTTGCCACGAACGTTTTTTGACGAAGCGAACGAAGTGGCTGTAGCTTTTGGCGTTTGGATGGTTTTGCGACTACTCGTCTTCATCGAGATTTTCATCTGGGGCTTCGTCCGATTCTTCGCTGACGACGAACCCGCCGAGCATTAGCGCTTCGTACTCTGCGGTGCTGGCGAGCGCAACCCCGCACTCCTGGTCCCATTCTAACTCGCGCACTTCGCAGTAGCGATGATTGAATCCGACGTGCGCAGCGATCCGGTTGAGACAAATCAACAGCGACGAAATGTCAGCCCAGTCGGCGTTGACTGCCAGCTCTGCAGTAAACGCTTTGGACTTCATCGTCACATTAAGTCTACGTGTTTCCTGATCTTCACTATCGGCGCAGTCAATTGCGTCCACTGCAATATTGCCACGCGCAAGGGCGAGCATATCGCGTACCAACTCTTCATAGTCCGACGCTTCGTCGATACACTCTGCGTCGAAAACCAAAAGTCGGTCATCAGGCACGATGTCCTTCAACTGTGGCACTTTGCCGAAGCGAAAGGCGGAAGTCGAAATCGCTGACTTTGTCGGTACATTTCCCCATACTAGATTCGTAAACCGAGAAAGCGGCTCAATACGGTCAACAGGGATTGGCATGAACCTTAGCCATTGACGCTGCACTCCCATGGCGATGATACGGAGCGGACTCGATTGAAGCTGACGATTCAACGCGTCGACGAATGCCTGCACCTCTTGCGGGGTGGACGCCTCGAACTCGAGGGTTGGAGGTATCAATTTCTGCTGGACCATCGTCGATAGTTTGGCGGTGATCGAGCGTGTGTTGAGCGATTCGCATGCAAACGTCTCAACGCCGGGGTTATCGAGGTGAATAGCCTGGGTGTGATAGCTATATTCGAGGTCATCGCTGTCTGGATAGTATTCGCTGATTTCCCACGCAAGTCGCAATGAAGCGATCGACAGCTCAACGCCGATTGCGGCAAGATCAGCGATGGCTCGTTCGATGTCTGAGTGAGGTATGCCGACGGTGGTCCGATTCAGATGGCGAAAGCGCAGCGCACGTTGTCGCTTGATGGCGGCGAGGTTCGCAGGACTCAGGACCCATGCCCGACCCTCGTCGTCGAGCCAAACTGACTCACTTTGTGCGTTTCGGCAGAGCCATTCGTGAATAAATTGGAAGATCGTCTGCCGTGGTGCCGACGTGATGGTTGTTGTGCCTCCATTCACTAGGAGCTCAAATCCGCCTTTGATTTTTTGCACACTAACCACCATTTCGGTGCGCAACATTCGCTGGATTTGTTTCGCCGTCTTCTCGCATTCGTAAAGGGTTTGGCAGTACGAATCACAGTCATTGCTCAGCCAGATACTCGGACCGCTGTTGTTGCGCAGATAAAGTATCAAGTCGCCTGCCATGTCAGTGAACTGCAAGCGCAGGCTTTGCTCGACGGCTCGCAAGAATTCATCCTCGTCGATGACGCCCATTTCGCGCAGGGTTGCTTGGGCTTGTTGTTGGGCAGGCGTCATTGTCGGACCCCGAGCGTCATCGTGGGAATCGTTTCGCACTGCCATCCACCATTCGCGCCAAGTCGCAGGATCGTCACCCCAGTCAAGGTTGGATTCTGTGCGCAAAGCCTTAAGTACCAGGTCGTGCGTGACGGTGCTTGTGTGAGAGCTTTCCAAACGTAGGAGTAGTTCCTCGATCTTACTCGTGTTCATTGTGTAACGATCACTCGATTCGTCAGATGTTGCAAACGCACCAGCGAATCTCTGCTCGTTCGTCAACGCCCGGAAGATGTCGCGCAGCTGCGCGCCCCCCTAGCAAGGTTGGATGGTTCGTACTGCCGGTCTTTGGTTTGACGGGACGCGCACCACTCGGTTTAAAACCGTTGGATGTTCTGGCCCCTTGGTAGTTGTGGCGGTGGGAGCTAGGTAATCGGTATCGGCCGGGTCAACACGTCGCGGCGCAGGGTCCGAACAAAGGCCCAGCCGAACAAAAGTGTCAACACGCCCAATGCAATCGTCAACGGCATGATGTGCCAATACTCTTGCGGTGTTTCTCCGACGACCAGCGCATAGGCATCGCTTGGAATTTCACGCGCGGCGTACACGCCAACTAAGTCGATTTGCGCATCGGCAATCGCCGTAGGTCCAAAGGACAGTGCGCCCGGCTTCGACGCTCGCAAAATTGCGAATGTGGTTTCCAAATTGCGAACCACCGGTTCAACTTTGTACGCTAGCAGTTGCGCCGCTTCGAGCTTTTGGGTGGCGGTGACAACTGCGTTGGTGGTGCGCAACGTGAACGTGGCCGTGTCGAATGTGGTTTTGTCGGGCAGTTGGTTTGCTGCGATGAGGCCGGTGGCGCTTAGTGCGGCGGTCCACGCAGCAAGATCTGGCATTTTGTCATGATACGAGACCATCAGCTTGGCTGCGTCGGGATCTGTGGTTTCGACAACGACACGATCGTCGTCGCGTGCGGCCACGGTATCGCCAGTGACCGTGACAATCTTGCCATCGGTGAAGCTGGCGCGAATCGCCGCAACCGGCGCAAATATTGGCCGAGGGTGCTGGTTTGCATAGCTACGCATCACACTGGCAAAGCGCAATTCGTTGAGCTTGCGTAACCGTCCTTGATATTGTGGGATGCCCTGCGGCGATAACGCTTCGTTGATTTGTGTCATGGCGCCACCTGGCAACACGAGCCACAGACGATCGCCAGAGCCGCGCACAGGCACCGTACGCAGACCGGGATTGCCGGTGGTACGAGTCACGCGAATGGTGTGCGAGGTGAGTGGCTCGCCGGCAAACGTCACGAATTGGTCACCAGTGACGCTATTGGCCAAAATGTCTTTCACCGAAACCGCGGTGGGTTTGTTGGCTAAGCTGCCAAAATGCCGATCAGGCGCCAAGCGAAAGATGAAAAACACGCTGACTAACACCACCGCCGCCGAGCTGAGCAAGCCAATCCGCAACGGTATTCGCAGTTTGATCAACTCGGGGTCGATCTCATCACGCGGCACAGGCGCGCCAGGTTCACGCGTCTTTGGCTTGCTATCGCTGCCCGATGGCGTGGTGGTCTTGTCGGCTTTGTCCGGGGCGGTCATATCAGGGAGAACGCATCCTATCTAAGGTTGTGACACCACGCCAGGCTGGATGGTTGCAGGTATTTGTTAGCAGCGATAACCTATCAGAGAGCTTCACTTTTCCCATGGGTTTCGACGAAACAATGCCTGAACTGCCAGGTCTAGCGCTGACTGGCACGCGTGACCGCCCTTTAGGTGTGGGCGATGTGCTGCGTTTAGCTGGTCGCACCCTCGAAGGCGTGGGTGCGTTGTGGCTCGAAGCTGAAGTTTCGCAAGTTTCAACTCCGGCTTCTGGGCACCTTTATCTGGCCATTCGCGACCGCGACGCCGTTATGCCGGCGGTGCTGTGGAAGCGCGAAGCCGAACGGCTGCAATTTCGAATTGACGTTGGCATGCGTTTGCGTTTGCGTGGCCGGCTCAGTGTGTACGACCGCGACGGCAAAATGCAGCTGTACATTGATTCGGCCGAACCTGCTGGCTTGGGTGCCGCCGCGCTGGCACTGGAGCAACTCAAGCAAAAGTTGCAAGCCGAAGGCCTGTTCGCCACCGCTCGCAAACGGCCGCTGCCTCGGTTTCCGCAGCGCATCGGTGTGGTCACGTCAAAAAATGGCGCGGCGGTGCATGACATTATTCGCACCGTGCAACGCCGTTTTCCAACTCCGATTGCCATCGCTGATTGTTTAGTGCAAGGCCCGTTAGCGCCGAACCAAATTGTCGACGCGTTGGTATTAGCCGTCAAAGCTGGCTGTGATGTGATTATTTTGGGCCGTGGCGGTGGCGCGGCGATGGATCTCTCAGCGTTCAACAATGAGCGCTTGGTCCGCACAGTATCGCGCTGCCCAGTGCCAGTGATTAGTGCGGTGGGTCATGAAGTTGACATCACGCTCTGCGATTTAGTTGCCGACCGGCGAGCTTCGACGCCGACGGCCGCCGCCGAGTTGGCCGTGCCGGTGGCCGAGGAAATTCGTGAGGTATTGATCAAAGAGCGACGCCGGCTCGATCGCGAAGTTCGGCTGGTGCTTAACCGTGGTGCCTTGGATTTAGACAATCGTGAGGCCGCGCTGCGCCGTGCGATCGACCGGGTTCAGGGCAGCGTGTCGATGCAGTTAGCCGGCTTGCAGCGTCGCTTACTAGCCCAACATCCACGCACGCGATTATTGGCGCAGCAGACGGAGTTGGCGACGTTGGAGCGCCGGTTAGCTGCAGCTGGCCCACGCGCAGCATTGACGCGGGCCCAGCAGGCCCTTACCGAGTTGGCGGTGCGAGTTGCAGCGCAAAGCCCAGTAGCTAGAATTGCCCATGCCCGCGCTGAGCTTGCGACGTTGCATCAGCGCGCAGCGTCGGCAACGCAGCGGCAGCTCGATGTTGCACGCGTTGACTTTGCAACGCAGATCGGCAAACTGTCGACGCTGTCGCCCTTGGCGGTGATGGAACGTGGTTTTGCCATGGTGCGGCACCACAATGCGATTGTCCGTGTTTCGGACAGCGTTGCGGTAGGCGATCAACTCCATGTGCAATTGAGTCATGGCGCACTGACGGTCGAAGTGCGTGCGATCCTGCCAGCGCCGGCGGGCGGACCGGTTGCGATCGTCGAGAATGCAGCGGACGGCGCTGCTGCCTTGGAGCCCGGTGCGAACCGCAAACCACTGCGTGCCAAAAAGCCGGAGCCGGCATGATTACTGGCACCACTCGATTCGCTGCGGTGCTGGGTTTTCCCGTCGAGCATTCGCGCAGCCCAGCATTGCACAACGCTGGCTTTGCCGCGTTACATATCGACGCCGTGATGATCCCGATGACGGTTGCGCCAGCTGACTTGGCAACTGTTGTGCGCGGCTTGGCCGCTGCTGATTGTCTGGGCGCTAGCGTTACCACGCCGCATAAACACGCGGTGGTTGCGTTATGTGACGAGCTATCACTGGCCGCGCAAAAAATTGGCGCCGTCAATTGCCTACAATTTAGCGCTGGCCGGATCCTTGGCCACAATACAGACGGTGACGGCTTTGCCGACGCATTGCGCGCAGCCAAGATTCGCTTGCGTGGCCAACGCACATTATTGCTTGGCGGTGGCGGTGCTGCGTGCGCAGTGGCGTATGGCGTGCGCGACGCCGGTGCGGTTGAAGTCATCGCTCGTCGCCCCAACGCCGTGGCCTGGGCTGCGGCATGGCCGTGGACACCAGCGCATCTGCGCGAAACATGTGCGCGCGCCGATATCATTGTTGATTGTACATCCACCGCGTTGCACGGCGGTGCCGACGAAGCCGCGCTGGTTGACGGTTTGGCTTGGGACGTGTTGCGGCCAACCGCTGTAGTGGTGTCCTTGACCTATCATCGCGATCCCCTGCTGCTAGTGCGTGCGCGCTCCCTCGGCGTAGCCACGCTTAACGGTCGCGACATGCTGCTACATCAAGGGCTGCGGGCGTTTGAATTGTGGACTGGTGAGGCCGCGCCGATAGCTGCGATGTCGGCAGCGCTGTGATCACGCTACCGCGGACTCCCTCATCAGTAACGGTATGAGATCTGCATTACTTAGCTAGTTGGATTGGGCCAACCATCTGCGGTGGAGCAAACATGCCGAAACTATTGACGGGTCGAGCAAAGGCTGTGGCAGGGCTGGCACTTGCACTGTGCGCCTCATTCACAGGTGGCAATGTCGCTTGGGCCAATCCTGCGACTATCGACTACATTGAAAACCCATTTCAACCGCACTCAACGACCGGCAGAATCGCGCGGTTGGGCTCGGTGGTTGCCGAAGTCTACGGTGAACACCAAAACATGATGGCGTTGGGCGTTGCCACTGCACTCGGCTATCGCTGGCGGCGCTTGAGCATCGAAGCCGAATATAGTTACGTGCGCTTTCAAGACAAATCCAACGAAACCCTGCCGCTGGGCCACGGCCATCGAGTCGGTGCCAATGCCCGGTTTGAAGTGCTGCGTTTGGGTTCGCGCATGATGGGCCCCAATTCAATGCTGGGCCTGTTTATCGAAGCAGGTTTTGGCCGTGGTTGGAATTCGTGGTTATCGCCCGTCAATGACAATCGCACGCGGATGGTGC
>JAYWHS010000901.1:0-2492 GCA_043777635.1 Kofleriaceae bacterium
GTCGCCGGCCCGGCTGGTTGGCTCGTACCGTCGAAGCGTTGCTGCGACGCACGCTCGAACAAGCGCTAGCGGCCCACGCCGAACGCAGTCAAAGCGAAGGCCGGCAAGGCACTATTCCGCTTGCCGTACAGGCACTCACGCGGCAGAGTGCGGCTATGAATACGCCCGTCAACACCTCGTTCGCCGAACCTGTCTCAATGGCTACCACCGAGGGCATTGAGATCACAGTGCGTGCGTTGTACTTGGCCGAACAATCCGCACCCAAACACAATCGTTACGTATTTGCGTACACCGTTGCGATTGCGAACCGAGGCAACAATCCAGCCCAGCTCAAAACCCGTCACTGGGTTATTACCGACGGTCGGGGCGGCATTGAAGAAGTGCGTGGCGATGGTGTGATCGGTGAGCAGCCTCGGTTAGCACCGGGCCAGTCGTTTCAGTACACCTCGGGCTGCGTGCTGACCACCGACGTTGGCACGATGCATGGCAGCTACCGAATGTGGCGTGAGGATGGCTCGTACTTCGACGCTGCGATTGCACCGTTCTCGTTGGCTAGTCCGCACCGCAACAGCGACCTTAACTAGCTACGACGGTACCGGCATCGCAACGGCGCTGCGGTAGCGCGAACAAAAACGACGCGAATTCAATTACTTGCAAGTTATCCGCAAATTCTTCAAAGCTCGGTACCTAGTTGTGCGTCTATACCTTTCATGACTGCTGCACAACGCGAAGGGGCGCACGCCGCCCTGTTGGTAGAGCGCGCCCAGGCGGGCGACTCGGCAGCGTTTGCAGAATTGGTTCGGCGCTATCGTCGGCGGATTTTTGCGTTGGCGTTGCACATCGCTCGATCGCAAAGCGACGCTGACGACATAACCCAAGATGTCTTTATCAAAGCGTATCAAGCGCTGCCAAATTTTGAAGGTCGCAGCGAGTTTTTCACGTGGGTCTATCGCATGACCGTTAATCGCGCGCTCAACGCCAAACGCGATCGTGACCGACGTGGCGAACGGGTGATTTTGGATCCACGACTTGAACTTGCCGTTGCAACCGACGCCAAAGGCAATCCGCGCCGCGAAGCCGAGTTGCGGCAAACCTACACCCGGCTGCTGCACGCGCTCGACGGACTTGCGGTTGATCTGCGAATGTCGGTCATTCTGGTCGCCTTGCAAGGCTTGTCCCACGCCGAAGCTGCGGTGGTGCAAAAAGTATCGGAAGGCACCATTTCATGGCGCATTCACGAAGCCCGTGCACGTTTACAAAAAGCCATGGCGGACGGCCGGGTCGCAAAAGTGCGGCCCCTGTCCAACGATTTATCGCAAGCGCTTTCGGACAACGGCCTGCCCGGTTTGTTGGGCTCGCTGCAACTGGTGAACTGAACCGTTCGTTCCATGCCGATCACATAGGCGCCAGCGATCGAAACGCTTACGCTTCCCGCCACTTGAATTTCCTTCCGTGACTGGCTTTGACTCTGTTACGCCAACACCTCACGGCCGACGGTGCTTGCGTGGATCCTTCGTTGCCGGTTTCTGGTTCGCACGCCTGCATGGTAAGCTGCCAGGTCATGGCGGAAACTCCTTTGTACGTGGGCATTGATCTCGGCACTACCAACTCGGCAGCTGCCGTATTCGATGGAGAACAAGTCGCAGTGGTGCGCAATGCCCAAGGCGGCACGGTCACGCCCTCGGTGGTCCGCATCGACAAACAAAGCCGTGTCACCGTCGGAGCGCGGGCCCGACGTTTTGTTGAAACCGACCCAAGCAACACCGCCACCGAATTCAAACGGCTGATGGGGACCAACTCGGCAGTCGAGTTTCCTGCGGCCGGAATACGCCGTAGCCCCGAAGCGTTGTCCGCCGAAATCTTGCGCGCGTTGCGTTCGGATATCGCCGACCAGGTTGGGGTCGCGGTCGATCGTGCAGTGATTTCGGTGCCTGCGCTGTTCGAGTTACCGCAAAGCTCCGCAACCTCGGAAGCCGCTCGGCTCGCTGGATTTTCGCAAGTTGAACTGCTGCAAGAACCGATCGCTTCGGCGTTAGCTGCCGGCTGGCGCAGCGACGACGCCGGCGCGCAAAGCTGGCTAGTGTTCGACCTTGGCGGCGGTACGTTCGATGCGTCGCTGCTCGAAACCCGCGACGGGCTGCTGCGTGTCGTCGGCCACGACGGCGACAACTTTCTAGGTGGCCGCGACTTTGACTGGGCCATCACCGAACACCTAGCTGCGCAACTGAGCACGCCGCTGCTGCGTCGCGATCCAAGCCATGCCGCAGCACTGCGCATGCTGCGGCTGGCCGCCGAAGATGCCAAAATTGAGTTATCGCGATCGACCAAAACCGCAATTGCATTGGCGCAACCGTTGCAAGTTGGCGACCTCGAAATCAACGTTGATCTCGAATTATCCCGCGACACGATCGACCGCCTGTGCGTGCCGCTCGTGGATCGCGCCATCGACGTTTGTCGTCGGTTATTAGATAAACATGGGCTCACGGCGAAGC
>JAYWHS010000902.1:0-8396 GCA_043777635.1 Kofleriaceae bacterium
TTGGGCGCAAGTTCAGTAATGACGTTGGGAAACTCGATGTGCAAATTCACGTCGTGAATCGGCAAAATATTAGGATGCGCCAAGCTCGCCCACGCCCGAATCACATCGGAGAAACGTCGAACTATTTCAGGACGTTGATCTTCGCTAAAGAAACCAAATAAATCGCGCAGTTCCTTGAGCGCAACTTCACGCTGTAACGCCACCTGGCGAGCGCGAAATACCGTTCCGATACCGCCGGTACCGATAGCCGCAAGCTTTTCGTAGCGGTCATCGACCGCAGCGTCACCGGCGTTGGCGCCAATTTCGCCAGCGGCGGCCGGTCGAGTTGCCGACGACACCTTGGTTTCTTTGCGACTAATCGATGCGGCTGGTTCAGCCCGCTCCGACCGCTCCGACCGCATTGCCGATGCTGACGACGCTACAGCCGCCGCGGGTGTCACTGGATTCGATGCAACTTGTGGCGTAGTCGCTGCTGCGGCCGAGCCAGATTGGGTTCCGCTAGGTGCTGCGCCTGGGCCCACCGCCGCCATGGCACGGCTTTGCCGTAATTTTTTGAAGTGGGCAACTGCGCGCTCGGTGAATTCCGAAAGATTGCTCCCGTTCACCACCGCTTCGCCGTCGGGGCTCACTTCCAAGCTTTCGCTATTGCGATCGTGCCGTAAGTAGCCAGATTTCTCTAAAAATCCGACATATTCGGCAAAGGGAATCGATACTGCGCCCTCGCACACGCGGCGAATATCTTCATAGCGATTCTGTCGTCCGTAGCGCGCTTCGGCCATAACATTGGCCAGAATGAAGCGGGCTTCTTCACACAGAACTTCTTTGGTGACCTTAGCTCGGCCTTCCATACGTTGGGATATCGTACGAGGGTTCAGGTCACAGGGTCAATGATTCGAACCAATTACACTGCGCCAAGGTGGAATTCCCTCGCGTACCAGACGATCGACTAAAGGTTGGTCGGCGACCATGATGCCTAAAGCCGGCAAATCTTTGCACTGTAGCCAACGCAACGCGTGCACTTGGACCGGACTCGGCATCCCGGCCACGACCCTGCATTGATATATCAACATACATAAATCAAAATCGGCGTGACGATGGAACAGCACTTCCCAGAGCCCTCCCACTTCGACGTCGACTCCTATCTCTTCTTGTAACTCCCTTCGCAAAGCGTCGGTGGGTGCCTCCCCGGGCTCCACCTTGCCGCCGGGGAACTCCCATTCCAAGCCAAAGCTTTGGTCGGCCCGGCGTTGGGTGACCAAGATGACATCGCTCGATTGGTCAACGATCAACCCTGCGACGACCAGTTTGCGCAGCGGGACATTTGTCGTAATCATCAGCGACTATGGTAACAGGCCCATCACTTGGGCCAAGCCACGTCGACCTAGCTTTTTGCGGCGTGAAATCGTCGGGTTCGCTTGCAGTTAAGGTTAGGTACCCCTACATTCCAGCCGAAATGAGATTGTATTCAGGCAAGGTAGAAACCATCGCTGCTGAGATCATCAACCGGCTCAGCGCGGATGGCGACATTGAAGTAGCCGATGTCAATGAAGCCGGCCTTGACGCCGCCGCTGTGCTTAAAGAGTACATACGCGTCGACAAAGAAATCACTGAGCGGGCCAAGGACATTTTAGAAATTCGCGGCCTGCCCTACGCGCATCTTGGCCGGACCAAACGCCAACTCGCAGACCAAAAAGAATTCGGGCTTGGCGAAGATGGCCTAACTTGGATTGCTAACCAAATGTTGGAAGCGTTTATGCAGTCGAAACATATCGACGAAGTTTTCGCTGAAGATGTGGTGTTGCGGCGCAAGGTCAAAGAGATCGCCAAAAAGCACATGATGGTCGACGAAACCATCGATCAAGAAGTGCGTGACCGAATCAAAAATCTGCAAGAAGGCACCTCGGCGTGGGAAGTCGAATACGCCAAAGTCCTCGAGCAGATCAAGACCAAGCACGGCGTCAAAGAGTAGTCCCGTGTGAGCAACCGGTGTCGGGCAACTGTCAACTGTCAACTGGCTGCTCCGCCTCGCGCGCTAGCCAACCGTGGCATCAAGCGCCACAGTTACTTCGCCCACTACCATTTCTGCCAACAGCTGAATCATGGCTTGGCCCTCCGATGCTGTGGCCGCCGCTGGACTGCCGGCATAGGCGTTGAGCATACCCATCGCGACAAAGGTGGCTTTGCCGGCGGCCAGCCCTTCCGAAAGCGAAATCGGCACTGCTGGCAAACTCGACAAGCGTGGCTGCACAACCAAGCTAGGGTCAGCTGCTAAAACGATCGACGTTTCGTATTCACCTGCATGGCATTGGCCACTTTTGAATTCCGCCGATAAGGTGCGGGCCCATTTCCGAGTCAGCGGACAAGCGACAATCACGCCAGGTCCGGTCGCTGCACGCACGGCGCGATCATGGTCGGGTTCAAGATGATTGTTTACAAAGCACACGATGCGGCAGCCGGCGGTGCGCAACGCGGCCGCGACGGCACGCAAATACTCCGTCAGCGCATGGGCCGGAATCGATAACGCCCCGGCGAACCCCGCAGCGCAATCAGTGACCCCATAGTTCACGCTGGGTGCAATGATCGGCGTCACGTTGCGAGAACTCAACTCAGCTAACAACTCCGCCGCACGCACTGCAACCGCCATCGAGATCACGGTATCGGTCACCAACGACAAATGCGGACCATGCGGTTCAACCGAGCCCACGGCAACCAACGCGACAATCGCTGGCCCAGCTGCAAGCAGCGCAGCAAAGGATTCGGTGGTGAAATTGGCAATATCGTAAGGGCTACGCGCGATCATGAATCACCAGCTTCCACCAACTGACCTAGCGCCGCCATTTGATTGAGGGCCCGGCGATCAATCTTATCGCGATCATTTTTAGGTAGCTCGTCGACGAACACCACCCAGCGTGGGTACTTATATTTAGATAACCGCGCTTGCACATGAGCCTTGAGTTCAGCGGCGAGTGCGACTCGCCCTACCCCGTGCAGCACTGCGCGAAACTCGGGACGCACGCAGACAATTGCTTTTGGTTTGACCAGATCATCTTCGGTGCCCGCGATGACCGCGCAACAGCTGACCGCAGGATGGGTCATCAGACATTCTTCAACTTCAAGCGGCGCTACAAAAACCCCGCCGACCTTGAGCAGATCATCGGCTCGGCCGGCGATAAACAAATAGCCATCGGTATCCATCCGAAACAAGTCACCGGTACGACACCAGTGGCCGTGAAACGTCAACCAGCTCTTGTCCCGATCTTGATAGTACCCAAGTGCAACACTGTCGCCTTTGACCCACAACACCCCAATCTCGCCAGCCGGCAGTAATGGCGCGCCGGGGTCGGTAGCAGCCTCGGGCAATACTCGCAGCTCATAACCTTGCACCACGCGGCCCAGCGAACCGGGCCGCACATCGCCGGGCCGGTTGCTGCAATAGATATGAAACATTTCTGCCGAGCCGATACCGTCGTAGACCTCAGCGCCGTAGCGCGCGATAAAACGTTCGAGCAACGCGGGCGGCAACGCCTCTCCCGCTGACAGATGGAAGCGCACCGAACTCAAATCAACCCCGGGCCCACCTGCGGCGGTCTGCTCTGCGTCGAGATCTAGCAACTTTCCAATCATAGTCGGGACATTGGTAACAATGGTTGGCCGATACCGATCGATCGCCGCCGCCACCGATGCAGCGGTGGGTCGTTCAGAAAACAGTGCAACGGTGGCACCAACCGCAAACGGAAACCAAAGATTAGTGCCTGTGGCATAACCAAAAAATAAACGCGGCACGCTCAGCGTGATGTCATCGAAGCGATAGCCGACCGTGGCTTTGGCGTAGACCTCAGTATTAAACGCAAAATCGCGGTGGGTATGCATGGCCGCCTTGGGCCGGCCGGTGGAACCTGACGTGAACAACCAAATGCACGGGTCGTCGCGATGAGTCACTGGCAGCTGCACCGTCGAAGCGTGGCCTTGGACAATGGCATCGGTCAACGCAACGATACGCAACTGCGGTGCAAATGCCGCGACGTCAACCATGGCTTCCGGATCGTCGTCGGTGGCGGCGTTGGGTACCAGTAACAACGTGCGCAAATTCGGCAGTTCACGTCGAGTCAACGCACCGTGTTCGGCCAGCGCCAGCGCCACCTCGGGCGTAGTGATCACCACGGCAGCTTTGACGTAGTTCAACATGAACGCCAAATCGGCTACTGGCGTCGCCGGATTGCCCATCGCTAGAATGCCGGCCGATGCCAAGACGCCAAAAATACTCCATGCGAACGGCGGCAGGTCGGGCAAAATCGTGACGACACGGTCTTCGGGTCGCAGGCCATCGTCGAGCAGAAAAGTCGCCACCGCGCGTGACCGCGATGCAACGTCCGCATAGGTCCATTGCCGCTCGCCGAACCGCAACGCTACCTTGTTGCCAAGGCCTTCGTTGAGGCGATCAAACAAGAAGTAATTGGCCAAATTAAAACATTCAGGGAACGCAATCGGCGAGGTCGACACATTCGATTGCGATGGTGCAGCAACTGCGGTCATCCACCAACTCCTTCGACCGCTTGATAGCCTGCAGCCACCGCTCGCCCAATGATGCCGCGCTGAATTTCGCTGGTGCCTTCATAAATCCGCAACGGTCGGATGGCTCGATACAGGTGCTCAACAACGGCACCCTGCATGACACCGCGCCCACCAAGCAATTGTACCGCCCGATCAATTACTCGTTGCGCAGCTTCGGTAGCGCCGAGTTTGGCTACCGAAACTTCAGTGGTAGCGCGCCGTTGCGTGGTGTCTTTGACATAGGCTGCACGCAACACCAACAGCCGCGCCGCATCGAGATCTACCAGCATATCCGCCAAGTGCGCTTGCACCAGTTGTTGTTCAGCTAGCGGTTTTCCAAATTGTCGTCGTGCGACGACGTGCTGCCCGGCTTCATCGAGGGCGCGCCGAGCCATACCGACCGCAGCCGCGCCGACGGTGACGCGAAACGCATCGAGGGTTTGCATGGCCAGGCCAAAACCTTTACCGACCACGCCGATTACCGCGTCGCTGCCGAGCTGGACATTGCGCAACCGCAACGCACCAATCGGATGTGCAGCGATCGCGGTTTGTGATTCCACCTCCACCCCTGCGGTATCCAACGGCAACCAGAAGGCCGTGATGCCTCGATGACCAGCGCTCGCATCGACGGTGGCAAACACGGTGGCATGCGACGCTACCCCGAGGTTCGAGATAAACCATTTTTCACCATCGAGTACGTAGCCACCGTCGACACTGCGTGCGGTGGTGGCGATTGCGGCAACATCTGACCCGGCGTTGGGTTCGGTCAAGGCAAACGCTGCAACTTTTTCCCCGCGTGTAAACGCAGCCAACTGCTGCCGCTGCGCAGCCGTGCCAGCGACGGTAAGAGGAAAGGTGCCTAAGCCTTGCACTGCAAAAATCGAGTCGGCTCGGGCCGACACGTAGCCCAACATTTCGCGCGCTAAACACACCGCGCGACAATCAACGTTGCCATCAGCAGGCGCGACCAACGAAAACAATCCAGCGTCACCAAGGGCACCGACCGCCGCGCGATCCCGCGCTGGTTCATCGATTGCAAGTTCAGCAGCAGCGAGTCCCGCCGCTGCTGCCCGCAATTTTTCCGCTAGCTCAAGATGCGGCGTAGAAAAGAACATCGGCAAATCATCACTCGACAACCGCATCGGCAAGCTCAAGGACTTCACTGATTCACTCCATCGCGTTTTGCTGCGCCAACGAACTGCGGCGGCCGTTTGGCTTTAAAGGCTGCGTGAGCCTCGCCAAAATCCGGATGCTGCATACACAACGCTTGGGCTTGCGCTTCGGCTTCGATGGCGTCGGCTAAACCCATGGTGTGCTCACTTTCGATCATTTGTTTGGTCATGGCGTGGGCAAACGCTGGGCCGTCCGCAAGTTTTTGCGCCCACACCTGGGCCAACTCCACCGCCTGCTCGGCGGATTCGACAACTCGATTGACCAGACCCATGCGCAATGCGGTCGCGCTGTCGATCAAGTCGCCAAAAAACAGCAGCTCACTGGCGTGGGAAAGCCCGACAATGCGCGGCAGCAAATAGGTAATACCCATATCAGCACCACACAGCCCAACTTTTGGAAACACAAAACCAAAACGCGCACCTGCCGCAGCGATCCGTAAGTCGCTGGCACACGCAATTACCGCACCGGCCCCTACCGCTACCCCATTAATTGCAGCGACGATCGGTCGTCGACAGCGTCGCATCGCAGCGATCAACCGCCCCGTAGCCCGAGTAAACGCCAACAATGCCGGGGTATCCCGGCCCAACAAGTGCTTAATAATATCGTCTTGATCACCGCCCGAGCAAAAGCCGCGACCAGCGCCAGTAATCACCACGGCCCGTACTGCATCGAGCCGATCGAGCCCTTCAAACGTCTCGGCCAACTCTTGGTAGATTTCAAACGTTAGTGAATTGAGCCGATCTGGCCGGTCCAAGGTGATCGTGGCGACACCGTCAACGACAGCAAAACGGAACGATTGAGGAGTAGGCAAAGGCTTCAACATCGCTACCAAACTACCGCAAAATTGGGTTCCCCGCGCGGGCCGCGTCACCTAGCACAACGATCAAGGAACGCCAGCGATTGCCCTGTTGTAGGGCCGGCACACCGTGGAAATTTGTGGCGCTGCAAGACCGGGCGCAACGGCTGACCGTAGCGGCGGTTTAGGCGTCGGCCCGTGGCGAGCGTGCGCAACAACATTACCGAGTAACATCCCAATCGCAGTCAACACCATCAAGGTGCCGACTATTTCATTGGTGGGTCGCAATGCGTTTTCGGTGTTGTAGTTGTCGTTATCGACCGCATTAGCCACAATGATGCCGGTCAGCATTGTCCCACCTGCTACCGCAAAACCGATGCGCGTGCCGCACGCCGCAGTGATGCTCGCGGCAAGGAGCACTGCGATGGTTAACGAGGAAATGCATTGCATCTACCTGCGACAGAGCAAGAAAGATACCGCTCGCTACATCTGTTGCGACCCAGCGTTGCCCTTGCAGGTGGTTGAAATTCACCGATGTACGGTAACTAATTGCCAGTTCGGCAAGCGATTCGACCACAATCGCGACAAGTCACACCGCCACGTACGCTGTCGCTTCGATTTCAACCTACGTGGCGCGAACCTCAGCGGCGCGGACCTCAGCGTCACACCGCCACGTACGCTGTCGCTTCGATTTCAACCAACGCTTGGCGCTCGACCAACGCGGTGACGGCGACCAACGCCATCGCTGGAAAGTGCCGACCAAAGCGTGGCCGCCAAACTTCACCCAGCGCTCGCCCGGCATTGCGATAGGCTTCGATGTCGGTGACGTAGACGGTCATGCGCGCTACGTCCGTTGCACTGCCGCCGGCCGCTGAAACCACGGCGAGTACATTGTCGAGCGCAACCGCAAACTGTTCGATCAGCGTAAGCGCCTCGAATTGACCTTGCGCATTCCAGCCAATTTGACCAGCGATATGAATCGGTGCGCCGACCCCACGCATGCCATTGGCGTAACCTTTAGGCTTGGGCCAGTGTGCAACTGCAATTTCTTCAACACTCATCGGGGCTCTTTTCCTGCGCGGATCATGTGCAATAGCATCACTGAACTTGAAAACGGCTATTTAAGAATCTGACCACCGTCAATAACCAACGTCTGGCCATGAATGCCCCGGGCACCTTCAGCGCACAGCATCACCGCCGAATACGCGACTTCATCGGCGTCAATAAGCCGGCGCTGTGGACTCATCGCAGCTAGCGCTTGGCGCGCTTCATCGGCACTGCGCCCAGTTTTACCAGCAATGCGGGTTGCCGCCGTCGCCGCCATGTCGGTATCAACCCAACCCGGACACAACGCGTTGACAGTAATCCCAGTACGCGCGAGATCAACGGCCAACGCGCGAGTCAACCCGACCAGCGCATGTTTCGAAGCACAATACGCTGCGGTGTATGGATAGCCTGAAACCCCAGCGTTTGACGCGATGTTGATAATACGGCCCCACTTGGCTGCAATCATGGCTGGCAACAGCGCCCGCACAATGCGAAACGGCGCAGTCGCATTCACTTCCATCGTGCGGTCCCAGATGTCATCCGAGGTATTTGCCACGGTAGCGCTCTCAGCGATTCCAGCATTATTAATAATGACATCGATCCGCCGACCAGCCAGTACGGTCAACGCGCGATCAACATCACCACGATTGCTTAGATCAACAGTCATGGTTTCGCCGTGCAGCTCAGCGGCAATGGATTGCAACGCTGCAGCGCTACGCCCCGCGACAATCACATGACCACCCTGCGCGGCCATTGCACGCGCACAGGCTGCACCGATGCCGCGCCCACCGCCGGTGATCAGCACGGTCTTTTCCTGCAAACAATTCAT
>JAYWHS010000903.1:0-2488 GCA_043777635.1 Kofleriaceae bacterium
CGGCAAATGCGTATATTGGACCCAAGATCCACGCGTGCGTTTTTGTTCGCAGCCATGTGCCGCAGGCTGCCCAGAAACCATGTCGTGCCAAACCATCGCGCCGTTTGGCGACATTTGTTACTACGACGACGCAGTGCCAGGCTCGCTTGGCACCAGCTGCAGCGCCGATGCCGACTGCGCCGAGTTTATCTGTGAAGCCGGGACCTGCACCTACCCATGCTCCATCCCCGACGGCAAATTTTGCGCGACAGGATTTGAATGCGGCAATAATGGCAACGGCTTTCGCTGCTACGGCGTTGCGGCCGTCGATGAAGGGGGATGTTCGAGCACCGGTAGCAGCAGCGGCGGCGTGACGCTGTTGATGTTGGGAGTCGGCTTGTTGGCGATGGGGTCGCGGCGGAGATGGTCATAGCGGAAGATGTAGCGTTCGAGCCCCGACTTTCGGACTTGCGGACTTGCGGACTTGCGGACTTGCGGACTTGCGGACTTGCGGACTTGCGGGAGAATGGGTCGACGGACGAATGGGTCGACGGACGAATGGGTCGACGGACGAATGGGCGTTCTTCGGAGTAGTGGGCGGGGCACGGAAGCGGCGGGCACCGGCCACCACCAAGATGGCAGGTGACTGTGAGTGAGCATCTCGAGTGCCCGGTTCGAAGGACCCCAAGTGGTTCATTCCGGGCCTTCGCGGCGAGCGCAAATCACCATGTTCGGGTGGCGCGAGCGTCACGAATGAACGGTCACACTGCCATCGCAGGGGGTAGGTGCCTCGACGCTGGCTTCATGCCACCACCAAGATCCCACAGCATCACCAGATCATCGGTCCGTTAACTTCACCCACTCTCCCTCCACTCTCCCTCCACTCTCCCTCCACTCTCCCTCCACTCACCATCCAAGCAACCTACGCGCGCGCTGCAGGCCTCACCACTGCCGAGCCAACCGCAAGCTCCGGCTCCCCACCGTCAGTACGCCCGGGCTCATCGCTCGTCACCAAGCCAAACACTGCACTAATCGATTCCGCCCGCGTGCGAGCCACTTCAGCCGATGCCTGCTTGAGCGAAGTCGTCGGGCCATGCAGTAACTTATTCGCAATCAATTGCCCCAGCCGCGAAATCGCTTCCGCTCGCTCGGCTGCGGTATGTTCGCGCTTTTCAAGTTGCTCAATCAGCTTCGCCGTCTCCGCTTGCGCAATGTTGGTCACATGCTCGCGCAGCGCACGAATCGTTGGCACCACATGTTGGCCAGCTAACCATTGTTCAAACGCCGCCGTCTCCGCTTGCACAATGCGCACCGCATCATCCGACGCCTTGGCGCGTTCCGACAAATTGGTTTCCACAACTTTTTGCAAATCGTCGATGTCGAACAAATACACGCCATCGTAGTCGGCAATTTTGGGTTCAGCGTCGCGTGGCACCGCGATGTCGATAATCATCAACGGCCGCCATTTGCGCTTCTTGGTGACCAGCTTAAACAATTTATGCGTCAACACCGGCTCACTGGCGCCGGTCGAGGAAATCACCACATCAGCCTCAATCAAAAGGTCGACCAGATCATCCCACGGCCGGGCAATCCCGCCGATATCCGCTGCCAACGCTTCAGCTTTGGCGATCGAACGGTTGGTTACCACCAAACGCTGGGCCCCAGCTGACGCCAAATGTTTGGCTGCCAAACGCGACATCTTGCCAGCGCCCACCACCAAAATCGATTTACCCGTCAAATCACCAAACACCCTGCCCGCTAGCTCCACGGCCACCGACGACACATTGGCAGCGCCTCGGGCAATCGCGGTTTCAGTGCGCACCCGTTTCGCTGCAGCAAACGCGCGCTCAATACAACGCGTTAACAGTGGCCCAGCCGTGCCTTCGCTCGACGCTACCGCATACGCAGCTTTGAGTTGGCCAAGAATTTGCGCTTCACCGACCACCAGTGAATCAAGCGCCGACGCCACTCGAAAAATGTGTTGCATCGCCATTGGCCCTGCGTGTGCATAAATCGCGTGGCTCGCTTCAACCGGCGCACGGCGCTCACTGACCAAATGGTGGCGCAACGCTTCCGCAGTAGCGCTTGCCGAGTGCCCGGGTGCCGCGACGCCGTATACTTCAACCCGGTTGCACGTCGAAATCAGCATCGCTTCGGCCACCGGCAAATGCGTAATGATCGTGCGCAGCGTGACCGCGAGTTCTTCGTCGCGAAATGCCAGTTTTTCGCGAATCGCAACCGGTGCGGTTCGCCAAGACAACCCAACCGCAAAAATTTCGCCGAAGCCAGCCACGCTACAACACGTTCCGTAGCAAATAGACGGTCAATACCAGCAGCGCACCGGTGAAGCCAAACAACATCAGCTTGGCGATCCGCCGACCGCGCCAGCCATAGGCGGTGCGCATCAACAGCACCGCCGCAAACGCGATCCACGTCGCGACCGACAGTGCGTACTCAGGCCGATCCCAACCGGTACCCAGCCGGCTAATCCACACTGTGCCGAGCCCTA
>JAYWHS010000904.1:0-2488 GCA_043777635.1 Kofleriaceae bacterium
GATCACCCGCGCGGCTGCGGTGCGCATTCAGACTGAGGAAATGCGCAGCACCTTGTTGTCGGCGGTCTCACATGATCTTCGTACGCCGCTAGCCACGATCACCGGTGCAGCGACCACGCTGCGAGATGGTGGTGAGCTTACTCCGACGGTGCGCCAGGAATTGTTGGTAGCGGTGTGCGACGAAGCGGAGCGCTTAGAACGGTTGGTCGGTGACCTACTCGATATGACGCGAGTTGAAGCCGGCGGTTTGCAACTTCGGCGTGAAATAGTGCCGATGGAAGAAATGATCGGTTCGGCGCTTGGCCGAGTCCAGGCTAAACTAGGTAATCGCCAGGTCACCGTTGTTGCGCCGGCTGGAGTCACTCTGGTGGCGGTAGATCCGGTATTATTTGAACAGGTGTTCATCAATTTGCTGGAAAATGCAGTCAAATACACGCCGGTAACCGCGCACTTAGTCTTTACCACCAGCGAAGTCGATGGCCAGGTTTCGGTTGTGTTGGAAGATGATGGGCCCGGCATCCCGCCTGGCCGTGAGTTACAGGTGTTTGACAAATTTTATCGTGGCGAGCACCCGGGCATCGGCGGCGTGGGCTTGGGGCTAGCGATTTGTCACGGCATCCTTCATGCCCATGGTGGTACGATCACCGCAAGCAATCGGGTCAACGGCGGCGCGCGCTTTGAACTACGGTTGCCGGTGGCAACGCTGCCACCTGCAGGGCCGACGCTATGACCGGTACCGGCACAGCTGCGCCGCCGCTAGCGACAGTACTTATCGTCGACGATGAACCGCAAGTTCGGCGCTTTTTACGCGCGGCGTTGGGGTCAGCGGGGTATGCAATCCTCGAAGCGGGAACAGTTGCCGAAGCGACAGCGTTGGCGACTGCGCACAACCCCGATGTGATTCTGATGGACTTGGGCCTACCCGACGGAGACGGCATCGCATTGACGCGGACGTTGCGAGGCTTTTGTAAAACGCCCATCATTGTTATCTCAGCGCGGGGTCGCGAAGACGACAAAGTTGATGCACTCGATGCCGGCGCTGACGACTATGTTACGAAACCTTTTGGGGTGCGTGAAGTCCTCGCCCGCCTGCGGGTGGCCTTGCGGCACAAAGGCGAAGCGCTCGGTGACAACGACGCTGCGGTGATGGATTTTGACGGCTTGCATCTCGACATGGTGAAACGCGAAGTCACCGTACGCGGCGAGCTGGTACATCTCACGCCGATTGAATATAAATTATTGGTGTTGTTAGCGCGCCACGCCGGGCGGGTCCTGACTCATCGTGCAATCGTCAAACAAATCTGGGGTGAGGCGCACGGCACGCAGAGTCATCATGTCCGCGTGCATTTGGCTGAACTACGCAAGAAAATTGAAAGCAACCCAGGCCAGCCAACGTTGATCATCACCGAGCCAGGGGTTGGCTACCGCATGCAAGAAGCCCGCAGCCGTTGAGTCCCTGGGCGTTGGGCGATTGTGTAGGTGATGCTACGCGTCGCGTGTCTTGGCACCAGGCGCCAAGCGTTCAAGTGCGATAACAATTGGCGTTGCAGCGTTGCGTCCATCGAGCCGCGAAATATGCCGCACGCCAGTTGGTGAGGTGATGTTGATTTCGGTCAACATGCCGCCGATGATGTCGATGCCGACCAGCAGTTGGCCGTAGGTGCGCAAGGTTGGGTTGATGGCGTCGATAATTTCACGATCACGCGCATCGATCTCGCACTTCACGGCACGGCCGCCGACGTGCAAGTTGCCACGCGCTTCATTGATCGCCGGAACTCGCAACACAGCGCCAACCGGTTCGCCGTCCATCATTAAGATGCGTTTATCGCCTTGGGCCGCTGCAGGTAGATAGCTTTGCGCCAGCGTCCAACGGGTGCCGCCGCCGGTCGAGGTTTCAAAAATGGAAGAGGCGTTGGGGTCGCCGGTGCGCACTACGAAAATACCCAAGCCGCCAAAGCCATCGACTGGCTTGACGACGATTGCGCCGCCTTGTTCGTCGAGAAATGCCGTCAAGCGCGCGCTGCTGCGGGTCACAATAGTGTGCGGTGTTAACGACGGAAACCGTAACACGGCCAGATGTTCGTTCAATTCACGCAAGCCACGCGGGTCATTCACCAGTAGCGTCTTGCCGCGTGCGTGTTCCAAGATCCATGTCGCATGCAAGTACGTCACGTCGAAGGGTGGATCTTTGCGCATCAGCACGACGTCAAAGTCGGCCAGGCGCAGGGCTTCGGCTGGCTCGGTGCGAAATGCAGCGGCTGGCGTCTCGGCGTCAACAACATGCGTCGGCGTGGCTAGCACGACGGCGTCGTCGCCTTCAAGGCCTAGATGTTCGACTAAACAGGTGAACACTTGGTGGCCACGCGTGACTGCTTCCAACATCAATGCATACGACGTATCGCCGAATAGCATCAGCCGATCGAGTGGGTCGATAATGAACAGGAGTTTCATTGGGAGTCTTGCCCTGCGTGTGGTGCGAGTGCAGCGG
>JAYWHS010000905.1:0-2487 GCA_043777635.1 Kofleriaceae bacterium
AGCGGTCGATTCAAAAAGACCATGCAAAGCAGCGTCGACACGCGCGTGAGCGTGCCGACCAAATAAACGAGCGTTCATAGTCAGCTCCAAGGCAAACAAAGAAGTAGTGCGCGCCTGATGGGCGCGACAAAAACTCAGCTTCCTGTTTTGCTAGGAAAAACGCATGAACATGACAGCCGTGAGAATGAAAGAATTGCGGGCTTGAGTCAAGCGCGAAGAATCCGCATGCGTTTGAGCGGCTGCGAAGTTTTCTCCCTACTCGGCTTCCGATGGCTCGCGCAAGACGGTGGATAGCGTCGCAGCGGCAGTGATGGTGGGTTTTGTAGGTACAAGTTGGGTGGTTAGCTCACGGCGTTGGTGAAATTGCGCCGGCGTCGCCGCACTCCTAGGGATAGCGCAACCCAAACCAGCGCAGCCGCGCCTCCAACGTGCGACGGATCGCTACTGTTGCAGCCAGCCGCTGGCGTCGCTTCGCTGTCGGTCACGTCGTCGGTTAAAAATTCGTCACCTTTACCGGCGCGGACCCATCGCCACACGTTGACCATGCGGCGAACTTGCCCTGGCGTGAAGGTCGCACGGCAATCTAAGGCATAGCCCATAATGTTGTCGGTGGGGTCAGCGCCGGCTTCGTCGCTGCAGGTGTCTGCGACGCCACACACCCGCGAGGCCGATGCTTGGGTCGGCGTATCGCGAATTAAATCGCCATGCATAACTCCGCCGCAACCCCACTCGAACGGATGCTGCAAGCCCAGCCAGTGGCCAATTTCGTGAGCCAAGCCGGTTGGTGCATTGAACTGCCGACGATCCCAATCGTACAGCGCAAACACTCCGGTGTTTTTCAACAGCTCAAGGCTGCTCCAGCCGCCAGCGCTAGCACCTGCGCCCATGACAAAAATATTCAGCACGGATTTTCCACCGCGTAGATATTTGTCAGCAATCAACGTCTCCTCGGCGGATCCACGCTGTAGATCATACGTGGCCTGATCAACATCAACGTACTGGATCTGTTGCGCGGTAATCACAAACGGCGCTGCGTTCTGTTTAAAATGGGTCGTGGTCGCGGCCAGCCACGCCTTGATTTCCGCGGGTGGGATGTCGCCAGCGGCACCGGCACCACGTCGCAAAACCACGACGTTCGCAGCTAATGCGAGCTGTGCGCTGTCGGCTTTGCCATCGTCTTGCGGTCGCTGAGCCTCCGCGTCGGCAATTCGTTCGAGTAAATCAAGTTGCGATGAATCGAGTGTTGCACCGCAGTCTTCGGCGCGGGCGGGCGAGCTGGCCAGATTGCACACCAGCAAAAGTAACGAGCAAGTAAGGTACCGGAGCATTTGAGGGTGGCAATTGCAGCATTTGTACCAATTTGCCAAACTGAAAGTAGAATAGTTACATAATCTTAGACGACGGCAATGCCGGGGTGAAGTGAACCCATGGGAGGGATTTCCCCACGTCAAATCGCGCGGCAACACACTTCGGACATCGGCCAAGCTAGCAGTTGTCGCGCCCTTAAATCGAGCGTGGCCATAGTGGCGACGGCTGAGGGCCGTAGTGTAGCAGCAAGTTTTCTTGCACTGCTAACGTTGCATCGTCATCGCTTCAGCGTCTGCCCCAACGAGATTCCGACACCACCGGTGACTTCGACCAGTGCGTCATATTCGTCGCGGAAGGCTTGGCGTGCCGCTGGCGTTACGTCCGGATTTCGGACAGCCCGAATGAGGGTGTTTTTGCGAGTGTGGTCGGATGGCACAAACTCGATGGCGCTGACTTGATAGCCGGCACTGCGCAACAGTACTGAGCGCATGGCATCGGTTAGGTCGGCGCCGGTTTCTCGACGCAGATGCGGGGTGTGCCAAATGGCGGCGAAGGCACCACGGCCGCCACCTTCGGCGATCGCGGCCCAGCCTCGGGCGACTTCGGCTTGGCAACATGGTGCAACGGCGATGAGGTCGGCGGCAACACGGATAGCTAAGGCCAAGGCATCACAAGTGGCTGTGTCGCAGGCGTGCAGGGCGATGACGGCGTGAATTGCAAACGCCGGCGCGGTCGCATCGTCGGGGGTGCGATCGGCGACGAGCGAAGCACTCGCGTGTGCTGTGTCAGGTGAAGCACTTCCGTGTGCTGGGTTGGGCGAAGCACTCGCGCGTGCTGGGTCGAGCGATGCACTCACGTGTGCCGGGTCGGGCAATGCTGCGGCCGCGTCTATGGCCAGCGCATCGCCGGCATCGGGCACGCTAAACGTTGCGGCCCATGCGGCGGCCGGCGCGAAATCTTCGACGGACGCGTGTTGAAATCGCACGCATTCGTCGAGCTGCAATAGGCGCACGCGGCGGTAACATTCTTCAATCACATCGGCATTGCGATCGATGCCCAGGACTTGCACGGGTACCTGCCATTGGTATTTGGCAATCCACGCCAACACCACGGTGAGATACGAGCGGCCACAGCCAACATCGACGATGCGGACCGGCTGATGCTTGGCAAATACATCGC
>JAYWHS010000906.1:0-2486 GCA_043777635.1 Kofleriaceae bacterium
CTGATTTAGTCCGGCAGTTGCAACGAGCGCAGTTACCGGTTGTGTACCTCCAACAAAAAGCGCCATGGCGCGCAAAAATACAAAGTTACGGCCGTGCCCTCGACATCATGTTGTTGCTGAGCTCCGGCGGCGCGATTGTGGTTGCCGTGGCTGCTATTACCCAGCGCTGATACGGCGTCATGGTTGCCGCCTACGATTGCCAGCGCGGGTGATTTGCACCTGGATCTTGCACCAGTGCTTGTCTTGTCACGGTTGCCACTGGCGTGTAGGGTGCGTCCACGAATAAGGAGTTGCCGATGCTCGAAGCGACGCTGCGCGAAGCGCTTACGTTTGATGATGTGCTGCTGGTACCTGCTTTGTCATCGGTGATTCCGCGTGACGTCGATGTTAGCACCGCGCTAACCGAACAATTGCGGCTGCATATGCCGTTGGTAAGTTCGGCCATGGATACGGTCACCGAAGCTGCAACGGCGATTCGGATGGCGCGCGAAGGCGGCATCGGATTTATTCACAAGAACCGCACCGTCGAGGAACAAGCGCGTGAGGTAGTGCGAGTCAAAAAGGCCCAGTCCGGCATGGTGGTCGATCCGGTCACCATTGCGCCAGATCGTACGCTCGCCGACGCCCTTGCGTTGATGCGCAGCTATCGCATCAGCGGGTTGCCCGTGGTTGATGCTGATCTAATTCCGGTCGGCATTCTGACCAATCGTGATCTGCGCTTTGAAAACAAGCTCGATCAAAAAGTTGGTGACGTCATGACCAAGTCGCCGGTCATGGTGCGCGACGGCGTAAGCATCGAGCAAGCCAAAGAACTGTTGCATCAGCATCGCATCGAAAAACTGCTGGTGGTTGATGGTAGCGGTCGACTCAAGGGCCTCATCACCATCAAAGACATTGAACAAGCCGAGTCCAATCCGTGGTCGGCCGTCGACGAGCGCGGTCGGCTGCGGGTCGGAGCTGCTGTTGGAGTCGGTGGCGATCGCGTCGCGCGCATCGAAGCGCTGATGGCGGCCGGCGTCGATGTTATCTGCATCGATACCGCGCATGGTCATTCGCAAGGCGTGCTTGATGCCGTGGCGGAAACCAAAAAGCAATTTCCGAATCTCATCTTGGTAGCTGGAAATGTCGCAACTAAATCGGCGACGGCGGCCTTGGTTGCAGCCGGGGCCGATGCAGTTAAAGTCGGCGTCGGCCCAGGCTCGATTTGCACTACCCGCATCGTCGCTGGCGTTGGTGTGCCACAGCTCACCGCGATTGCCGACGCAGTGGAAGCTGTGCGCGGTACTCACGTGCGGATTATCGCCGACGGCGGTATCAAATTTTCCGGTGATGTTGCGAAAGCGATCGCCGCCGGAGCGCACACGGTTATGATCGGCTCGTTATTCGCCGGCACCGATGAAGCGCCCGGTGAAATCATCTTGTACCAAGGGCGCAGTTACAAATCGTATCGCGGCATGGGGTCGATCGGTGCGATGCAAGAGGGCTCCAAAGATCGGTATTTCCAAGCCGATGTTGAAACCCCGCAAAAACTGGTACCCGAAGGGATTGAAGGCCGCGTGCCGTACAAAGGCCCGTTGCGTGATTCGATCTTGCAGCTGGTCGGCGGCTTGCGCGCCTCAATGGGCTATCTCGGTTGCGCTACCATCGACGACATGCGGACCAAATCGCGATTTGTTAGGATTTCATCGGCTGGGTTGCGTGAAAGCCACGTTCACGACGTCATTATCACCAAAGAGGCGCCGAACTATCGGCTGGAATAAGCATGGCTCATCAGCTCGTCGTAGTTTTAGATTTCGGTTCGCAGTACACCCAGCTCATTGCGCGACGCATTCGCGAGCAGGCGGTATACTGCGAAATTCATCCATATACCGTCGCCCTTGAAAAGCTGCGCGGTTTGAACCCGGCTGCGATTGTGTTGTCTGGTGGTCCATCATCGGTCTATGAAACCGACGCACCCACCATGTCGTCCGAAGTATATGAACTCGGGGTGCCGGTATTAGGCATTTGTTACGGTGCGCAACTCACGGCCAAGCTCCTCGGCGGCGTGGTGCATGCAGCTGACAAACGCGAGTATGGCCGAGCCATGATTCGGGTGCTCACCGACGAGAGCCCATTGCTGCAGGGCCTCGCGACCGACTCGGATCTGCCGGTCTGGATGAGCCATGGCGACCACGTCGATCAACTGCCGATCGGGTTTGCGCAGACCGCATCATCGAGCAATTGCCCGATGACGGCATTCGAAGATCGAGCGCGGCGTATCTATTGTGTGCAGTTTCATCCCGAGGTTGTGCACACCCCGTGTGGCGCGCAATTGCTCGGTAATTTTTTGTTTGCGATCGCCAAGCTCAGCGGCGATTGGTCGATGGCCTCGTTCGTTGATGAAGCTGTGGCGAAAGTGCGCGCCCAAGTTGGTGACGATGGTCGGGTGATTTGCGGCTTGTCGGGTGGGGTGGATTCATCGGTCGCGGCGGCGTTGATCCATCGCG
>JAYWHS010000907.1:0-2486 GCA_043777635.1 Kofleriaceae bacterium
CTTGGCGCATCAATGCGCCCATATCAGGCATTCCACCTCTAGACATCTGTTTGCTCCTACCTGGCGATTAAATGAAGTCAGATGCGTTTACCATAAGGCAGACAAGCGAACAGCCATGGCCGAACCTTTTAAGAACCTGATCAATGCGCAAACCGTGACTCACCTGGGCGGGCAACTCGCGGGCGTGTGGCCGCCATTCGACCGCAAACGCTTCGAAAAGCTGGCGCGCACCGAGCTTGAAAGTCTTGAGCTCAAAGCCCGATCGATGCAACTTGCCGACGCGTTACAAGCCACGCTGCCAAGCGAATTTGCCCAAGCCTGTGCAACGATCGAAGCGACACTCGCGGCGCCCAAGCCATTCGACGACGCCGGTGAACCGATCGCGATCGCTAGCAATCTGCGCAGCCATGAAAACGACCCAGGCATTTCGGGCTGGGCAATCTGGCCACTCGGCGAGTGGGTCGCACGCAGCGGCATGCACGCGGTGCCGCAGGCGTTGGCGTGTCTGCATGCGTTGACGCAACGGTTTTCTGCCGAGTTTGCGATTCGGCCGTTTATCGACGCACATCCCACAACCACATTCCCGGTGTTAACCAAGTGGCTCAACGATCCAAGCGCTCATGTGCGGCGGTTGGTGAGCGAAGGCAGCCGGCCGCGCTTGCCGTGGGGGCTCCGGTTACAAGCCTTGGTGGTTGACCCAAGCCCGACGCTGCCGTTGCTGCGCGCGCTGCAAGATGATTCCAGCGCATATGTGCGCCGCAGCGTAGCCAATCACTTAAATGACATTGCCAAAGATCATCCCGATCTAGTCGCTGGCTGGGTGCGCGAGCATCTTCCCGACGGTGATACCGCGCGCCACGCGTTACTACGCCACGCTAGTCGCAGCTTGATCAAACAAGGCCATGCTCCGACGCTACAAGCGTGGGGCTTGGGGTTAGGCTTGCGCGGCGATGTGCAATTTGCATTGACGGCCAAGCGGGCCACGGTGGGGACCGACATCGGGCTCGACGCCACAGTGACGTCGACATCGACCAAGCCGCAACCACTTGTCGTCGATTATGCCGTGCATCATGTGCGCGCTAACGGCACGACATCGCCCAAAGTTTTTAAGGGTTGGAAATTTACGTTGGCGCCGGGCGAAACCAAAGTGTTGGCCAAACGGCACAGTCTTAAAGTGGTGACCACACGCAAACTCTACGCTGGCGAACACCGGATTGAGCTGTTGGTCAACGGTCAGAGCTGCGGCGACGCTAGCTTCATTCTGCGCTGAGCCGCCGGCTACACCGACGCTACACGTCGGTTTTGATCTCGCGAATTTGCCCACCGAAAGTTTTAACAACGTGTTGCACCATGGGGTGAGCGCGCGCTTCAGTTTCGCGCTCTTGGCGCTCGGTGCGTTGCCGATCACGATCGGTCTCCAACACCGAACGTGCGCCCGCGGCGCCGGATTCTTTTTCATCGAGCAAGCGCACCGTGAGCGTGAACGCAGCGCTCGCGCCGATCATCTCGCGCACAAAGTTGCGAATATCGTCGAGCTGTTCTTTTTCTCGCGCCATTTCACCCATGGCGTGAAATTCGACGGGAAAGCCTAGTTCGATCGCATCTTTGGTCCAGCTCAGAACCCGCGAATGTTGGTAGAAACCCAACAACGAAAGTTTTCGCTTATTCTCTAAGCCAACCACGATGCGATCCCAAGCAGCGAGTTGCTCCACTGGATTTTGTGGCAATTTGAACGGCGCTGGCGGCGCGACGGGTGCCGCGCGTGCACTGTGATTTGGTGCCGAAAAATCGCCGTCGGGCACCGGTGCTGCGTGAACCGGCGCAGGCGCTGCAGCAACCGAACGTGGCGCTGAAGAACTTGAACCCGAACTCGCAAGAACCGATGCAAGCGCCGCAGATGGGGTGGCGTTCGCCGACGAATGCGGTGCATCTTCGTCGGCGCGCATGCTTCGAGTAGGCCCAGGTTTGGCCGCTGTTGGAGCCGACGCCGGTACGTTTGCCGCAGCACGACCACCGCCACTGCCACTTGCGCCACCGCGTGCCAAGCGAAGTTCTAATTCACCCAGCCGAGTTAACAAATCGCCCAGCGGTATCATCGGCTCAATCGTCGCGACATCGATCAATGCGCAATCGAGCACCAACCGAGGTTGTAAGGTTTTACCCAAATCGTCGCAGCAACGAATCATGCGAGCAAACATTTGCGCAACTCTAGCCGAATCAAGTTGACTTGCCTCGGCCACCAATTCGGCGCGTTCTTCGTCAGCCGCGTCGATCAGCTCTAACCGGCCAGGCGCTGCTTGCAAGACCGAAAGATCGCGCAGATAGCGCACAATCGCGCGCGCAAGTTGCACCTCATCAACGCCACGATCAACGCCGGCATCAACCGCACTCAACGCACCGCCGGCATCGCCTTTAGCTAGCGAACTCACCAGCGCCCGAGTCAATGCACGATCGGCAACGCCAAGAACTTCGGCGACGTTTTGCTC
>JAYWHS010000908.1:0-2485 GCA_043777635.1 Kofleriaceae bacterium
ACGCGGTTATAGCTGATTTGCTACGATATAGGGCATGGGACAGACGTTTGAAGGAACCGACGAAGACGACGACGGGGTGGTGAGGGATGTCCACGAGACCCTTTTACCGTCGCTGAGCCTGTCCGTTTTGGGTGGTCCGTCGTCGCGCCCAAGCAGCCCGTTAGCCGAGCCCGCAGCCTTGCCAGCGGTGCCGGATTTTCGTGACAGCAACGCCATTCGCCCACCGGTGGAGCAACCAACCAGCATTATTACGATGCAGCAGGCTGAAGCCGTCATTAACGCCACCAACGTCGGCCGGACCGTTACCCAAAATCGTCCACGCGGCGCTAAATCCGGCGATCTTATCGGCGGTCGCTATGTGGTCGAAGGTCAACTTGGCCGTGGTGGCATGGGCCGGGTTATGCGCGCGCGGCACCAAGCGCTCGGTAAATCGTTTGCACTCAAGCTCATTAAAGCGCCTATCGCAACCGACCCAAAAATTCGCGAATTATTTTATCGCGAGGCCCGCTTGGCTTCGGCGCTCAATCACGAAAGCATCTGCTCGATCGTCGACTTTGGTGAAGATCCAAGCTTTGGCTTGTTCATGGTAATGGAATTGCTTGACGGTCAGACATTGCATAGTCGAACCCGGCAAGCCGGCCCCTTATCGCCCAAAGCTGCCTGCGACGTCATGTGGCAAGTGTGCAATGCCGTGCGTTTTATCCATGCCCGCTCAATTATCCATGGCGATATCAAAAGCGAAAACATCCTGTTGCTACGCGGCGCGCAACATCAACGCATCGTCAAGCTGCTCGATTTCGGTCTCGCTCGCCCCGACGTCAACCGCGCCATGGGCGTCGACGGCACGCCCGAATATCTTTCGCCTGAACGCATCGAAGGCGGTGCGGCCACTCAAGCTAGCGACATCTACGCGCTAGGTATTGTATTTTTCGAACTGCTCACCGGCAAACTTCCGTTCACCAGCAACGACGTGGAAGAAGTTTTTCGCCAACATCGCGAAGCCGAATTCCCACGCGTGGTCGACCACGGCGCTGAATCCATTGACGAACGTGCCGACCAAATTATCGCCCGCGCCACGGCCAAAAAAAGTAGCGACCGGCATCCCGATGTCGCCGGCTTTATGTACGAGCTGCGCACGCTGATGAACATGTTGGGCATGGAAACCACGCGGCGGCGCGCTGGCAACATGACCGCCGGTGAAACCGGCACCCGGGAACGCCGCGATGTTGATCACCGACTCAAAGCCGAGTCAGAACTTTGCGCCAATGCGCCAATGCCGATGGCGTCAGTTGACAACACCGGTGCAGTGCGCGTCGCCAACGCTGCGTTCTTAGAGTTTATCGGCGCGGCTGGCGACGCTGGCGGAATTGTGATTCGCGACACCGGCCTCGAAGATGTTTGCCCAACGATTCTCGAAGACATCCGCACGGTGGCAACCCAACGGCAGACCGTCAAACGCCTGATCTATTTGTCCGAAGGTGGCGGCCGCATCGTCGAGGCGGCCGTAGTGCTCACCCCAGCATCACGCACCGCCGAAGTTACCGCCGGCGATGTGCACATCTTGTTGCATCCGCTGCGCGTCCTTGGCGGTGGCTGAGCGATCGTCGCCTAAAATCCAGCGGCCACGCCCAACGATACATCGAGTTGAACGCCGAAGCCTAAGCGGGCACTGCCGAGCTCCTTGACCACTGGAATACCTGCGGTGGCCGCGACATCAGCAAAAAACCGCAGGGACCCGCCCATGGCGGCAGAGTAACCAACGCTGCCACCAACCAACAGCGGCCCCATCGCGATAGTGTCGTTGCCCAACGCCATCTTGGTTTGCGGATCGGTAATTTCAACCACGTTGCGAATCGTGCCCGCACCCAACGAACCGCTAATGCCAAAGCCGTTGCCGTCGGCGGCAAATCCATAACGAAACCGAACCAGCGCAGCAGGTGCCAACGTCGCATGGCCCTCGGTGTCAGCACCAATCGGCAGCCCGAGACGTGCCACCAACGAAATGCTGCTCCGTGGCGACAAATAGAAGCCCAGCTCCGGCATAAACGTTAACAAGGCGGGTGCAACACACAGCGGCGCGCCACCGCAATTCACGGTGCTTTCTGTGATTTCGGTGGTGCCGCTCACCGCGCCACCGCCGGTGCCAACCGCGACTCCCAAAAATACTGATTTTTTACCAGGCTTACTTGGGCCAGAAACTTTGATAATTTTTTCCGTTGGCACGTCGGTGTCACTGCCGACCGCAGCCGTCATTTCGATCAAATTCGGAACTTGCGACGAACCGCTTGAAGCCACAACTTTGCCGGTGCTGGTGAGCCCGGCGATGTAGTAGTGGATCATTTTTCCCTTCATCATCTCTTTGGGAATGTTGCCGGTGTATTTGCAACCGTCTTTGGCCATCGGCGCTTCGGAAAAATCGGTCGCGCCTTCAACCCGGTACATAATTGAGACCCGGGCCGCGACCACATCTTCGCCGATGTAAGCG
>JAYWHS010000909.1:0-2485 GCA_043777635.1 Kofleriaceae bacterium
GACACGACACTCGTGGCGGAGTTCAAGCTTGCACGCGATTTGATGCAATTGATTCAGGCAGGTGACCGAAAAATCCGCATCTCCTACGAGCAAGCCGTGACCATGAATGCGAAAGAGGGTGGTCACGCCAACGTCGACGGCGCGAAACCGCAATCGATCATCGAGGTCAGTTACGCGCAGCTATCGGAAAAACGTCGTGGCTTTATTGATAACGCGTACCGCAAGTTCTTTGAAACAGCGCAACGGTATGTGGCGCAGCAGGCGAAACATAATCAGGACACTGTGGGTGGTAAGCCATGAGTAATGATGTCGTATTGCCAGAGAACTTGATTCAGCTCATGCCGATCGAACCTCGCAGAGTGGCGCAGTCGATCTCAGAGATGGAATTTGCACTGTCGCTCGTGCCGTGTGGGACGTGCGGTACGTATGAAATCAACATGCGGAAATACAACTCTACGGGCCGACCGAGTCGAAACCCGGCAGAGCTTTCTAGCTTTAATGTTGCATGTCACTGTCCGAAGTGCGGACAGCGTCGGCAGTTGATAAGCTGGACAGTTCATGATCCGGAAGTTGACTTCGACCTCTTCCATGTGACGAGTCACGGGCCGTCGAATATCATCGAGCCGTGGCAATTCATGGCTGAACTCGATCGACTTAATGCTGAGATTCCACGTGACCCTACAACGCTTACTTATGATCAGTTCGTCGCAGTGGAGCTGTTGTTGTTGCGCGCATTGACATGTGCTACTGAGCTGAAAAAATTTGCAGTCGGCGTTCAGAGTGAGATTGCGGCCACAGAATATACCGAGCGAGGTCGTGCATATCGATTGACACATCGCAAACGCTATCTGGCTACCGTCTGTAGCGCCCCATTACAGAACCTTGCAGCAGTGCGAGAAGCATACAAGGCCGATGCTCCGCGTATTAATGCGGAGTATCTCGCTGCACATGGCTCCCCGAAGGTATCCGTCGGAGAACTTAACTTTACAACGATACGTGCCCATGAAGAATGGCTGAAGCGCGGTCGCCAGGGTGAGGGACGGATTATTTTGAAACACCAGAAAGTCCTGGATGCCAAGCTCCCTCCAATGGAATGGGCCGAACTGGAAGATGTGACGTTCCGCAAAACCAATGCGTATTGCCGGACCATGATTGGCATTAGCATGACGGATGTTACCTTCGACCTAAGCTATATTCAGGCGGTCAATCTTACCGGGGCCGTGCTCCGCAATGTTGTGGTGCGCGACAGCAATGCGAACGTTGTATATTTCAACGAAGCAAAAATGACCGGTTGTCGCTTCGAAGACACTGAGCTTGCCATCACGCGTTGGAAGCACGCGGCGGTCGAAAAATCCACCTTCGTTCGCTGTATGTTTACCGACGCCAGGTTTGCCGATGCGACGTTTAGACATTGTGATTTCCAAGGCAACTTTATGGGCACGGGTGCCTACGCAGAGCAGGCGACCACAGCCGGCGCACGCTTTGAAGCCTGCGATTTCAGCCGCACCGGCTGGAAAGGCCGCGACCTATCCGGTGCAACCTTCGTGCGCTGCAAGTTCGCCGGCTCGGGCGGATCGCCACGCGCCCACGCAAACTTGGTGCTGCAAGACTGCGACATGAACGTCGATGAATTTTTGGCTATGCTGGCGGCGTGGGAAGAAAACCAACGAACAACCGCGCCTGCCCAATCCTAATCAACGGAATTTTATGACAACCGAGGAAGAATTTGCCGAATCCATTGCTGATACCGTCGCCCTCGTGGCGCGTGGCGACATCGCTGCGTTCGTTATCCCTGGCCAAGTGACACTCGATGCCAAGGGCGCTCAACGCGTTGGCGTAATCTATATGGAGCTTGCACGCGCGGCCGTCGCGCATCAGCGCAACCTCGTGCTGCGTTGGTTATTTGATCCGCCAGGCTCGGCGGACGCGCGGCAGTGTACCGAGCCCAACGCTCAAGCGTTACTCCGTGTGCTGGCGCCTTATGCGGTTGCTGGCCGGTTGCCCGAAGCGGTGCGGGTAGAATTTAGCCAACTCGGTGCTGTCCCTGCGCTGCTGCGCGCGCAACTCACGACGCTCGGCATTGTGTGTACGTAACGCTCTAACGTGAAGCTGCGTTGCAGGGCGATGCGGATAGTCATGAAAGTAACGAGGCGCAAATTGCGGCGCGCGAACCGGCGCTGCGTCGACGCATGGCGGCTGCGGAGCTTGCGCTGGCGAAGTTGCTGCAAACCGTCGCAGCGAAACGCAGCATTTTGTCGACCCACGAATTTTACTTTTTACCAATTGCGCTCGAAGCCGCGCAAGTTCGCCTGCATCGCGTGGAGGGCGTGTGGCTAGAGCATACACGCCTCCATGGCAAAGCCGGCGCGACACTCATCGGTTCAGAAAAATGGCTGGCGCGTGATGCTGGTGTCACCGCCGCTGAGCGCGCCTTTGCGCAAATCGGCGGCGATGAAACCTTAGCCGCCTTACTGCGGCGCGGTGC
>JAYWHS010000910.1:0-2482 GCA_043777635.1 Kofleriaceae bacterium
AGTTGGCCACACAGCTCCGTGCCATCAACCGCGCACGGCAGCGGCACGTCGCAAATTCCAGAGGCATCCGACGCATCCGACGCATCTGGCTCGATGGCTTTGGTGGTTTTGTCCAAGCCCAGAATTTGCGCACAGCCGGCGCTGGCCATCGACGCTGTAGCCGCAAGTAGTATCGCTCGCCAACTGCACATCACCCGCATTAGAAACTCCCTGCCAACGTCATGCCACCGCCGTCGGGGCCGAGCTCTGGCACCACATACCAAGCGCTACCCGTCGCTGCGTTGCTACGGCTGCGGCTCGTCAACAAAACCACCACACCGGTAACCGCAAATGCCAGGCCACCGCCTGCAACAATCGACGCGATATTGGCGCGCCGCCGCGCCGCATGAGTTGCGAGATATCCGGCTTCGTTGCATTCGTTCGTCGACGAACTGCAATTATTTTTAAATTCCGCCCGGTAATCTCGGCGCGCCACGACGGCCAGGTAACCGGCTGCGCCAGCGCCCACTACTCCGATTCCAGTTAACGTGTAACCAACGGCGAGCCGGCGCGTGCTGCGCGAGTGCGGTGCCACTTTGCCAACTTGTAACGGTGCCGGAATATCGAGTTCAAACTCTTCGCGTTGCCCCATCACCAACGAGAATTTCTTGGTCACTGGTTCGCGGCCCGGTGCGCGCACTTCAAGTTGATGTTTGCCAGGGTCCACTAGCATGTTGTGCATCGCGCGCTTGTTGAGCCCTTTGCCATCGAGCACGATAACGGCTGCAGGATCAGGACGGTCCGCAGGGCTCGTATCATCGGAAATCGTCAACGTTAGCGTCGCGAGCTTGGGTTTCAATTCTTCCGCGCGCTGCCTGGCCTTAGGACCGCGATCATCTTTGGCGGCATCCGCCATACGTGCGGCTTCGACGAAGGCTTGATAAGCAGCCGCAGAATGACCCCATTGTTCGTAGCACAAGGCAATATTGAGTTGTGTGCCGATCGCTGGATCGAGCTTCTGACTTTGCTCAAACGCAGCGCAGGCCACGGCGTATTCTTTATTTTTCAAAAAACGTTGGCCTTGCGAGAACAACGCATCAGCACGCTTCTGCGCATCGGAGCTAGTCGGTTGAGCCGACAACGCGGTCGGCCCGGCAACGCTTAACGCGATACAAACCGCGACGCGCAGGCGCAGGCGAGCTGAACTCCTCATCAGGCTAATTTAGCGTGATTCGCACTGACTTCGCCACTATCGACCGCGCTTGGTTAGCCAAGCCGCACGGATAGCCGCGCCGCCGAGGCCATGTAGGGGCGCGTGGGCATTACCTGCGCTCGGCAAAATGAGCGGCAAAAAACTTCAAACTAGACGGCAATCGCCGCTGCCAGAACTCAAAACTGTGACGGCCCGCACCAAGATAAAACTGATGTTCAATGCCGCGCTCCAACAACAGATCGTGCACATAACGCGCGCCATTGTAGAGCACGAACTCATCTTCGGTGCCGCAATCCAAGTACAGCGCAAGCGCGCCGACCGGCAGCTGCTTAGCCAGTTCGGATGGATCGTGAGACAACCAAGTATCGCGTTGCGCGCCAAACAGGCCGCGAAACCAACGACCAAATACGCCGATGTCTTCGCCCCAGGTGACAACGTTGTCGACCAAGCGGACATCGCCACGACGATAGGGATACGGCCCAGCGAACAACAGCGTCAACACACCAGAGTGCGACGCCGCAGCGGAAAACAACTCGGTGTGGCGCATAGCCAACATGAATGCGCCAAAGCCACCCATCGACAGGCCAGCGATGCCGCGTGCCGCGCGCTCGGGCTTGGTACGGTAGTGGCCATCGATTTCGGCGATCAAATCGCCGACGATGTAATCTTCATACTTTGGCGTGCGCACACAGGCTGTTGCATGATCGACGCGAGGGTCGAGCAGGCCGACACCCTTGGCCAAACAAGCTTGGTAATTCATTGGTGTTGCAGAATTGCTGTAAAAACTATTATCTCCATCGGGCATGACAACGATCGCTTGGAATGCGGCGGCATCAGCAATCGCCCCAAGCCGGCCCTGGATGGGCCACGCAGTTTCATCCTGGGTCATCCCATGTAACAAGTACAACACCGGCCACTGGCGGGTTGGTTCGGAATCATAGTTTGTCGGCAGGTAGATGTAATACGTCTTAGCAACACCGAGACTAGCCGATTGAAAGCTATGCTTGGTTACCCGAATCGACGACGAATCGGTTGCCGCGGCGCTCGGTAATGTTTCAGGAATGACACCACTGCCGCACGCCGCACTGATGACGGCGGCGCAACAAACGATAGAATTCCAGCGCAATCGCAACATGCGAGAAGGTTACCTGAGAGTAGGCAATCGAGGAGACTTTGCGACAACAGTTGGCCAACGAGCGGACTTTCGGACTTTCGGACTTTCGGACTTTCGGACTTTCGGACTTTCGGACTTTCGGACTTTCGGACTTTCGGACTAATGGTTCGACGGGC
>JAYWHS010000911.1:0-8373 GCA_043777635.1 Kofleriaceae bacterium
TCGTTACAAGAGGCTGACCGTAGCCGCATCTTAGACAAAGCGTGGGGCTTGGCAGGTGGCCATCCAGCCACTATCGTACCGCTGTTGACGCGGGCAACCAACGCAAATGCCGCTGCGTGGGCGCTGCTGAAACTTGAAGCTGTGATGCCGCAAGTCACCGGCGAGCCCGCCGTACACCGGTTTGCGTCGAACTTGTATGCCAGCCAAATGCAACCGCACAAAGCGCGCGAACAACTTGAACTCGCACTCGAAGGTGAAGCGGAAGCGCCGGTTGTGCTGCAGCAAGCGCGCGCAGATTATTATAATTTGTTGACCTGGCTGGGCAGTGAAGCTAACGCTAGTGCAATTTCGAAAGCCGATGCGCGTGTGCGCATGCTGGCAATAGGTCAACAATGGCGGGCCATTGATGGTGCGAATCCGATGATCGACAATGCAGTTGCCGACGGGATGTTTGCTATCGGCGCGACTGATGAAGCGTGGCGGCAACTTTCGACCGCGATTGAACGTCAGCCGTTGGCCGCAACCGGCTGGGTGATGGTGGCTGAAGCGTACCAACGCCATGCCAATATCACCGAAGCCCTCAAGTTCTGGCATGAAGCGGTGATCTTGGATCAGACCAATCCGCGTTGGCGAATTAAGGAAGCGCAAGCGCTGATCGCCGGTGGGCAAACTGACGCAGGCCGTAAGCTGCTGCGGGAAACCCTGAACGCGCGCTGGCACCAGCAATATCAATGGGAACTCGAAGATGCGCGCTATCTTTTGAACCCGGGTAGCTATCGCTAGCGGCGAGTTGCTATGGTGCGGGGGTGAGTGCGCCCGCTGATACCGAGATTGAATTCGCTTTTTTTGAGAAGTTCTTTTGGGCCAAAGGGCTCACTGCATATCCAGTGCAAGAGCAGGCGATCGCGCGCATTGTCTCGGGTGACAGCGTGATGGTCACGGTACCGACCGGTACCGGTAAAACCATGATGGCCAAAGCGGCGCTGTACGCTGCGCTGCAACGTGGCCGCCGCGCCGTCTACACCACGCCGCTACGGGCGCTGACGGAGGAGAAATACCGCGAGCTATGCGACGATTTCGGCGACGAAAACGTTGGCTTTGCGACGGGTGACTACAAGGTGAATCGATCTGCGCCGATTCAAGTTGAAGTAGCTGAAATCCTATGGAGTCGGATCGTTGGCGAAAAAAACGCATCGCCAGCCGATGTTGTGGTGATGGACGAAGGTCACTATTTTTCCGACCCCGAGCGTGGTTATGTGTGGGAGCAATCGATCATTGGGCTCGATCCGCGTACCCAGTTGGTCATCTTGTCGGCCACGGTGGGCCGCGCCGATCGGTTTTGTCACTGGGTCGAACTAACTCGCCGGGTGCCGCTGCACTTAATTGAGTCGCGCGAACGCAAAATTCCGTTGGTGCACGAATTCCGTGAAGATTCGATCATCGACACCGTGCGTGACATCGCGTTCAAAGGTGATGTGCCGGCCATTATCTTTGTATTTGGCCGCCAGCAATGTTTTGAAGTAGCCCGGTTGATCAAAAGCTGCCGGCGCTTCACCACCGACGAGGAAAAGCTGAAAATCGAAGCGGCGTGCGACGAAGCCATGCTGCTCGGCGGCGGCGCCAAAGAACTGCGGCCCTTGTTGAGCCATGGTATCGGGATTCACCATGCTGGAATTTTACCGCGCTACAAACAACTGGTTGAAGAGTTGGCGCTGGCGCGGTTGATTAAATTTGTAGTCTCGACCGAGACCATCGCCGCTGGGATCAATCTGCCGGCGCGCACCGTGGTGTTTCCGTCCTTGCGTAAATTTATCAAGAATCAGCCACGCATGATCACCGCAGCTGAATATCACCAGATGTCGGGCCGGGCGGGGCGCCCGCAGTTTGATGATCGTGGTTTGGCGATTGCCTTGGCTCCCGAAGAAGTAGTCAGTGAACTCAAGCGTGATCTAAAAGACGCAGCCAAGCGGCCGGCGTACGACGAAAGCAAAGTTCGCAAAGCGGTCTACAATCGGGCTCGATCCGAAGCGCAAAAACGCGGCGATTTGATTTGGTCGCCGGAGAGTCACGATGAGTTGGTGCGCGGCGAGCCAGCCGAGCTGGTATCGAAAACCAAGATCACCGCAGAGCAAGTGCTGGCCATTGGCTTACCCGATCTCACCGTGGTGGTGTTGCCGGGCGTGGCGTTTGTGCCTATGCCTAGCGCTGATGCACCAACCTTGGATGTTGTGGCCAAGCCGGTGGCTGCGGCAACGCCAAACCCTGCGACTGCGGCGCCGGCAGGTGGCATCATGGCCTTGGCCTTGGCGGCAGCAGCCGCAACTTCAGCAGCGACGACGCCTGGGGCAGCGCCTGTTGAGTCTGAAGCTACCTCGGCCGAGTCGGCAGCGGTTGAGGTGGTCGTTGGGCCTGCGCCGGTTGCCGTGCCAACGCCGCCGCCGATCGATCGCAATGCCGAAGCCGCAGCGCGCGCCCACTTGGTCGAAGCGTCGCTGCCACCGTCGATGCGGCTCGATATCGTCACCGTGATCGATAACCTACTGCTCGATGATCGCGAAAAGCGGGTCTTGCATAAAACCTTGGCGCAACTGGTCGCCAACATGCGCGCCATCGGTGTGCTGGATCAACACGGGGTGCAGGTTTCGGGTCAAATGATCCGTGAACTGCAAGGCATGGATGGCCTGTTCATTTACTACGCGCTGTTTCATCACCAACTCGATTACGTTGAGTTACGCGCGCTGGTCGAGTATCTGATTGATCACGACATCATTGCCAAAATGTTGGCGCGCAAAGGTGAAGATAAAAAGAAAGAATGGATGCGTGCCAAATTGCGCGAGTTGCGAATTGATAATCCGCAAGTGAGCTGGGACGATGTTGAAGCCGCTTACGAACGCGAGCATCCGCGCGTGCTCACCAAGATCGAAGAGGTTCACCAACAGTTCTCGTCGGCCGTGCCGCATCCCGAGCTGCATGGCGGCAAACGCGCCAAAAGTGTCTGGGCTATCATGGAAGACGAAAATATTGGCTTCGTCGAATTTGTCGAGCGTGAAAATCTAGAACGCGAAGAAGGCAATCTGTTTTCGTATTTGGTGCGCGTCATGAATTTTGCACGCAAGCTCGGCGAAGCCAGCAAGCTGAGCGAATTTGAAGACCTGGCCGACCGGGTGAAAACAGCCCTGGGTCGCGTCGACCTGCGCTTCGTCGAAAATCCGCGCTGGTAGTCGAGGGCGGTGAAAACCGATGGCGATCCGGTGGCTTGGCCCGCGTGGTGGAGACGAACCGGAATATTCTCGGTTTTTTCGGTCCGGAATGCGACCACGCCGGTGGGCCTGCGTTCTCCCTTTGTTGGTTTCAACTTTCAGGGAGTGCTGCAATGTTCATTTTACCGATTCGTCATCCAATCACTGTCTTGCAAGCCATCGGTATTGTGGCAGTGTTAGGTCAGCCGATAGCTTCGTCTGCCGGTACCGATCCCACACTCCGTGGTGCCGCTGTACCTGAAACAACCGCGAACCAGCCGGTAAACAGTCATGCCGCGGGCCCGCAGCTGATGAGTTGGACCACCATTGTGATGGCGAGTATCGAGAAGCATAGTGGGCCGGCACCGCTCGCGCTTAACCTGCGCATCGCAGAAGCCGAAAGCAAAAATCGACGAAATCGATTGATCGGTTGGAGCCTCGCAGGTACCGGCCTTGCGGTCGGCGGGCTTGTCGTGGCTGGGCAACAATACAAACTGTTTCCTATCAGCGCACTTTGCTTCCTCGGTGCGTCGATGTTTTTTGTGCGCAGCAAAGGCCGCGCGATGGTTGCCAGCGATGTAGCAAGCGAGTCCGAACGAATGGATGCGATTCAATGAATGGGATACGTCGCGTCGCATTTTTGGGTTGGTTGATGTTTGTCACCAGTTGTTTTGTGACCCGCGCGCGCCCCGATATTGCTGCAAAATTTCATGCCGATGTTGTGTTTACACAAGTAGCGGCACTTCAAGCAAATTCATCGCGCACGGTGGCGGACTTGGATTTGCTGTGGTGGCAGCTCAACCCTCGTAATAATCCGCAACTCGCCAATGGCGCTGTGCTGCAGCCTGGGCTTTGTGCAGCCACCGTGACCGTCGCCAGGCTGTTGTTCGAGGCTGCGCCAGCCTATGCTGAAGCAATCGAAATGGAATTGATTGGTCGCCTGAAAAATCAGCTGCGCGGCTGCATGAAAGACTCATCCGCCGAGCCGCCAGGGCGTGAACGTAAATTTCAGAATGAGGCCGCACAAGCGGATGCGCCTGAAGTTGCCAGCATGATGACCACCTGGGCAAAGTTACATTTGGTGCCATTGGCGAACTGGCGAGAGGTCAGTCATCGTCGGCTTTTGGTCGCATTTAGCATTGGGATTAATTGTAGTGGCAAGGCGCTATTTGTCACAGCGCCTGAGCTTGTTGGCTATCAAACCGAAGATCGAGGCTACCGGCTGGAACAACATGGCGGTCGGGGTGACCTCACGATTCGTCGCGATGTATTTCAAATTCCGCAGTATCGAAGGCGTCCGGACCGAGTTGCGATTGTGGTAATAGATCGCCGGCTTGCCGAGGTGCCGTCACTGAGTTCCATTGATAGCGTGGCTTTTGTTGGCGCTGGTCAACTCACCCATAATGGCGCATCAGTGCTCGCAGGGAAATTGGTAGCGTTGGGTTACAATTCGAAGATTGCGATGTGGCGGTGGGTGGCGTGGGCTGATCGTTCCCACTATCCGCGCCCGCCACGTTATAGAAACTAATCCGCGCAGATCGCGCCGTCACACCAAAACCTGCGGGCAGGTTGCTACGCTTTTCGCCAGCGGCGGGCTAGCTCAACCTCAGCGCGATATTCGGCGAGGTTCTGGGCGACGGTGGCATCGGACCAGCCGAGGCGATTGGCCAAGCGTGCGGCGACGGCAGGCGCGCTGGTGAGGCCTTGATCGCGGCTGACCAAGAGCAGTGGTACACGACGGCTGAGCACGTCTTCGACGGTGCGGGCCAAATCATGCTCCACCGCAAAATCGATTTCGGCCCAGACGTAAGGCAGGTCGGCTTCGATGCGTGCGCCGCGACTAGGGTCAGCGGCGATGGCATCGCCGATCAAACGGGCGCGGGTCCCGTACACGCCGCACAAGTGGGTTGCAGTGTCAGCGTCGAGGTGCAGCCGTTCCATGAGTTCGTGGCCAATCGCTGCGATGCCTTCCAAGTTGGGCGAGGTAAGTCCTGCCGCGCCGGGCAGCGGGCGTTTTTTCGTCGAAGAATCGGGGACGGTGGGTTGAGCGGTGTGGTTGTCGTCGTGGCCGTTTTGATCGGCATCATCGTCGTGGTCGTCGGCAGCCGGTGCCGCAACCGCGTCAGCAACTGGTGCAGCGTTGAGCACCGTGTCAGCCGACAGCTCACGGTTATTCAGCATTTTGAGCGCTGCATTTACAGCCTGCTTCGCCATGAGCCGATACGTGGTGAGCTTGCCACCGGCGATGATGACCATGCCGTCGTCGCGCGCAATGATTTCATGTTCGCGCGATACTTCGCTTTCGTCGGCATCTTCGGGCCCGGCGATCAGCGGTCGCAATCCGGCCCACGTAGAAATAACATCATCGGTGGTTAGCGCGGTGGCTGGAAAATAGCCGTTGCCGCTGGCGATCAAATACGCGACATCGGCGGCGTCGGCACATACTTCGTCGGCGGTGCCGGTAAAGTCGGTGTCGGTGGTGCCGAGCACTGTGCGTTCGCGCCACGGAATCGCAAACATCACGCGGCCATCTACCGGCGACATCAACGTGATGGCGCGCGCCAGGGGCAAACGTTCACGCGGCAGTACAATGTGTACGCCTTTGGTGCGGCGCAATAATTTTTTACGGCCTAGGCCTGCGGTCGGTACGCCGAGGCGCGTGATCATTTCGTCGGTCCACGCGCCGGCCGCGAAGATCAGTGCTTGGCAGGCGATGCGATGGGTTTCGTTGGAGAAACGATCACGTACCGTGGCCGCCACAATTTTATTGCGGCTATCACGCTCAATGCTGATCACTTCTTGGTAGTTGCCACAATACGCTCCGAGCTGCTTGGCGTCGACGATATTTTCGATCACCAAGCGGGCGTCATCGGTAGCGCAGTCGTAGTATTCAAGCACACCGCGCAGGCCATCGCGGCGCAATTGCGGCTCAAGCTCAAGGGCTTTTTTGGCGCCACGGAATGTCTTGTGCATGCGGGGCGCACGAAACAACGCGAGCGCATCATAGATCCACAAACCGATATTCATCAATTCAAGGCCAGGCTTTGCACCGTCGAAGATGGGCACTAAAAACGGCAACGGGCGGACTAGATGTGGGGCTACCGAGGTTTGTACGCGGCGCTCCGATACCGATTCAAACACCAGGGCAATTTCGCCTTGTTCCAAGTAGCGCAAGCCGCCATGTACCAACTTGCTCGATTTTGACGATGTGCCAGAAGCATAATCGCCCTTTTCAAATAACGCTACCGACATGCCGCGCAGTACCGCGTCACGCGCAATACCCGCGCCGGTAATGCCACCGCCTAACACCAATAGATCGACGGAGGTTGGACAATTGACAAAGGCACCGGGCATCGCCTTCATTGTGGGCAGATTGCAGAAATCGTCAAGCTGTCCGTCAAAGATCTCAAGCTCAAGTCAGAATCGTAGAAGTCGCCGGAAACGTGAACGGATCGCTGATCGTGCGCTGCAGGGCCGCGGGAATCGTCGGGGCCCGGGCCGTCCTTCAGTGCGGAGCTGGCGATGCGCCACTGAGCATCGACCAGCGGACCGGTGCTAATGCTGCAACCCATTCTACCGCTGTTGCTACGGTCGTTTGTGCGTCGATAAACAGCACAACCTGATCGGTCTTAAATGTTGGGGTTGCACTACGTGCGCTTGCGATTCGGGCGCTGAGCGTCGGGCCCGAAGGCAACGGCTGCCAAGGTGGTGGCGGCGTGTTACGGCCATTGGGTGAAGTTGCTAAGCTAGGCAAGCTGGCCCACTGCGCGTGAACGATATCGATGAGCAGACCGCTTGGATCGGCCAACGAAAGTGCTGTGAGTTCGCCGCGCAGCGCGGAAACCAGGGGCCAATTGGCTAGCTCGACGTCGGTGAGCACCGCGATGCGACCGCGCTCGGTTGAAGTTACGGCGGTTGCTACGCGCTCGGCTGGTAACGCCAGTGGTGCAACAAACACCACCGGCTCGACAGTCGGTACGTTGCTGGTCATTTCGCTCATCGCGACCGGTCGGCCCGGATATGTGCCCATAATTTCGACTGAGGTGCCGTGAATCCGTGCCCACGGCAAGGTGCCGAGTAATTGTTCGGTGGCCATCAGCGTGATGAGCCGCGCCGAACGACTCAGTGGAGTTGTTGCCGATGCAACGACGACTGGCAGGGTGACGCCGCTGCCGCGCTCGGTCCACAATGGCAGCGGCAGCTCCATGATGTTGCGTGCGTCGCGTAGCACTGTTTGCACTGCTGGAATTTGCAAGCTTCGGCTTAGCGCCAACCACGGCGCACCGGCGTAGCGCGCTGCGGCTGGACCTCCGGCGAATAAAGCTGGACAATCGGTTTGTAGATAGCGCCAAGGGGTACGCGTTGCCGAGGTGCCCTGAGCCTCTTCGAGACCGGCAAAAAAATTACCGTCGGCCGTGCCGGTACAAAAAACATTGCAGGCTTTGAGGGCTTGTCGCAATTGTAGAAGCGGTGGGCCACCGTCGGTGGGCGAGGTGCCCCAGCGTACTATGGTTGGCCAATCACACACCGGGCAGGCCGCCGCAAGCGCATGCAAGCGTTGGCGATCCGGCAACGTATTGTTAGCAGCGACCGCAGCACTACATGTTGTACTAGCGACTGCGGCCAGCACTGGGGCCTCGCCGGGTTTGATCGGGTTGGTCGGAGGAGTCGTCGATGGTGCCGGCTTCGGCGCAGCGTGATCCCGACATCCTGGTTGGAGCGCGGTCGATACCACCGCCACCACAGCGGCCAGCCACCTGTACTGCGAACCTGCGACGAAGGCATTGGCCCACGTCGGTGGAGCACTACGTTCGGTCGACATCCAAATTATACTTTTTGACCAGGCGATGGATGTAGTTGCGGTCGATGCCTGCTTCGGCGGCGGCTCGTGAAATATTGCCTCGGTGGCGCGCGAGCAACGCAACCAGGTAGTCGCGTTCGAAGTCCTCTACTAATGCGGCCTTGGCTTCTTTGAAGGGCAGTTCTAAAATGTCCTGTGATGCACCGCTGCTGCCGATGCCGCCGCTACCACTGCTAGCATTGTTGGTCGATGGAAGTGATACGGGTGACTGGCCATCAAGGTGCATGCTGGCGTGGCGATGCGCCAACTCGGTAAGCCCGGCATCGCCCAATG